>JBDTDW010000039.1:0-3237 GCA_039922855.1 Candidatus Nanopelagicales bacterium
ACATCCGCTCGACGGTGCGCTGGATCATGCCGGCGCACGCCGCCTCGGCCGAGTCGTGATGCTCGGCGAGGTCGTCAGCGTGCAGCGGCAGGTCGGCGGTGAGGTACTTGCTGAAGATGTCCCCGGCGCCTTGCGCGTCGGGACGCTCGATCTTGATCTTCACGTCGAGTCGGCCCGGTCGCAGGATCGCGGGGTCGATCATGTCCTCGCGGTTGGATGCACCGATGACGATGACGTTCTCCAGGCTCTCGACACCATCGATCTCGCTGAGCAGTTGGGGCACGATCGTGTTCTCGACGTCGCTGGACACTCCCGACCCACGGGTGCGGAACAGTGAGTCCATCTCGTCGAAGAACACGATGACCGGCACGCCCTCGGAGGCCTTCTCGCGGGCCCGCTGGAAGACCAGCCGGATGTGTCGCTCGGTCTCCCCGACGTACTTGTTGAGCAGCTCGGGGCCCTTGATGTTGAGGAAGTACGACCGGCCCTCCGGCTTGCCCGTGACCTCCGCCACCTTCTTGGCCAACGAGTTCGCCACCGCCTTGGCGATCAGCGTCTTGCCACAGCCTGGAGGGCCGTACAGCAAGATTCCCTTGGGGGGCTTGAGCTTGTGCTCACGGAACAGGTCGGCGTGAAGGTACGGCAGCTCGACGGCATCGCGGATCTGCTCGATCTGGCCGGCGAGCCCTCCGATCTCGTCGTAGCCGATGTCGGGCACCTCCTCCAGCACGAGCTCTTCGACCTCGGACTTGGGGATGCGCTCGAAGACGTACTGCGAGCGAGGTTCCAACAGCAACGAGTCGCCCGGGCGCAGCGGCGAACCGATGAGGGGTGCGGCGAGCCGGACGACGCGCTCCTCGTCGGCGCGGCTGAGGACGAGGGCCCGGTCCCCACCCTCGAGCACCTCCTTGAGCATGACGATCTCGCCATGCCGCTCGAAGTCACGCACGGCCACGACGTTGAGCGCCTCGTTGAGCACGACCTCCCGACCCGGCCGCAGCTCGTCCGCGTCCACCTCGGGGCTGATCACCACTCGCATCTTGCGGCCACCGGTGAAGATGTCCACCGACCCGTCGTCGAACAGCTCCAGGAACACGCCGTAGCCGCTGGGCGGCTCGGCGAGTCGGTCCACCTCGGCCTTGAGGGTCAGGATCTGGTCTCGTGCCTCGCGCAGCGTCGCAGCCAGCCGCTGGTTCTGCGCAGTCGCCGCCGAGAGCTCGGCCTGGTCGTGCGCCAACCGCTGCTCGAGCGCGCGGACCCTTTCGTGGTCCCGGTCCGATTCGTACGCCACGGTGCTCACCTCCGCCGGAGAGTTCACTGTCGACCCTACCCACGTCGGCGCCGAAGGCACCGTTGCTGAAGCGTCACGGCGCGGCCGTCACCGAGCCGTGACCATTGCGCAGCAGTGACCATCGCCTCAGCGGTGCGATCACCTCACACCGGCGGCCGCGCATCCGGAGGGTCAGCACCGGTGGCCGGATCCGCCCTCGTCACGGCGCCGGGTCCGGTGTAGTCGTCCCCGTAGGACCCCTTGCTGGGCCGGGTGCGGCGCGGCGGGAGCACGGTGCCGTCGGCGAGCCGGCGAGCGGCGACCAGGAAGCCGGTGTGCCCGATCATGCGGTGCTCCGGGCGGACCGCCAGACCCTCGAGGTGCCACCCGCGCACGAGCGTCTCCTGCGCGTGCGGCTCGGTCCAGCGGCCGTCCGCTCTCAGCGTCTCCACGGTGCGGGACAGCTGGGTGGTCGAGGCGACGTACGCCACCAGGACGCCGCCGGGCACCAGCGAGCCGGCCGAGGCCTCGATGCAGTCCCAGGGGGCCAGCATGTCGAGGACGACGCGGTCGACCGCGGTGTCGTGACCTTCGCGAACGCGTTCGGGCAGTGCCACGGCCAGGTCGCCAACCGTCAAGGTCCAGGCAGGGTGCGGCTCGCCGAAGAACGCCTGGATGTTCTTGGCGGCGACGGCGGCGAAGTCCTCACGGCGCTCGTACGACGACACCCGCCCGAGGTCGCCCACGGCGCGCAGCAGCGAGCAGGTCAGGGCGCCGGAACCGACACCGGCCTCCACGACGTGGGCTCCCGGGAAGATGTCGGCCAGCCCGACGATGGCGGCGGCGTCCTTGGGATAGACGATCGTGGCACCACGCGGCATCCCGAGAACGAAGTCGGACAGCAGCGGGCGCAGGGCGAGGTACGGGGTGCCGCCCAGCGTGGTGACCACGACCCCCTCAGGGCGTCCGAGCAGCTCGTCGTGCCGGATCGCGCCCTTGCTGGTGTGGAACTCCTTGCCGGCACCGAGCGTGATCGTGTGCAGCCGGTTCTTGGGTCCGGTCAGCTGGACCTGGTCGCCCTCGACGAACACGCCGCGCCGTCGCGTGGCGCCGGTTGGGCTGCGGGGTCCGGTCACAGGCGGCAACCCTACTGGCGCCGCGAAGGTCGACGGTCGGCTCGTCTAGCGTGCCGGGATGACGGTCGCGGCTTCGCTCTGGGCAGCGCGGGCGGACGTCCTGCAGGAGTCGTTGGTGCAGCAGTTCTGGCTCCCGCACCGGCGGTTGTTCCGACTGCGGAGCGGTACACCCCTGTGGCCGTGGGGCCGGTGGAGCTACTGGTGGCAAGCCCACGCGCTCGATGCGATGGTCGACGCGTACGCCCGCCAGCCGGACGAGCGGCTCATGCTGCGGATCCGGGAGCACGGGGCCGGCATCGTGCGCCGCGGACACGGCTCCGTGGTCAACGACTTCTACGACGACATGGGCTGGTTGGCGTTGACGCTGCTGCACCTGAGGGACGTCACTCCGCAGGCCGTGCCGCAGGTCGACGAGCTGCTCGGGCAGCTCCTGGCGGCGATCCGGACCGGGACGAGCGAAGTTTGCGGCGGCGGGATCGCCTGGGCCACAAGGCATCCGGATTTCAAGAACGTCCCCGCCACCGCTACCGGCGCGATCGCGGCCCTGCGCTGGGGCAGCACCGTCGGTGACGCCGCGCTGGTGGACTGGGGCCTCTCACTGGTCGAGTGGATCCATCGCACTCTGGTCGAGGACGGTGTCGTCTGGGACGGGACACACTTCCGCGACGACGGCCGGTGCGAGGTGGAGCGGGCGGAATACACCTACACGTACGGCCTGGTCGTCGGAGCCGACACCGCGCTGCACGCGGTGACAGGGGAGCGTGCCTACCTGGACCGTGCTCACCGGACCGCGGCGACCGCACTGTCCCGGATGACTGACCCGCACACCGG
>JBDTDW010000040.1:0-5014 GCA_039922855.1 Candidatus Nanopelagicales bacterium
CGATGGTCCCTTCAGCGCCGACACCGCTGGCCGCGTCGGACTCGTCGTTGCTGTCGTACTTCGTGGGCCCGGACCTGCCGGGGCCGTCGAAGGAGAACTTGGTACGGGGCCAGGCGACGAGCCACACGGCCATGCCCGTGAACAGCAGGTCCCGCAGGATCTCGCTGGTGTAACGCCAGGTCTTGCCGGCACCACTGATGTCACCGCCGCCGCCGAAGCAGCCGCAGTCGATGGAGTAGCCGCGGATCCAGACGCTGGAGATCCCGATGATGAACCCGACCATCAGCAGGGCGGTCAGCAGTGCCGCCCACCGGGTGAACAACCCGATCAGCAGCAGCAGTGCCAGGACCACCTCCACGGTGGGTAGTGCCCATCCCAGGAACGTCACCCACGACGCGGGGAACACCCGGTAGGCGATGATCGCATCCCGGGCCCCGTTCGTCTCCAGCAGCTTGACGATGCCCGCATAGCCGACGATTCCGGCCAGCGCGATGCGCAGCACCGTGCCGATCCAGGCACGGATGTCTGGTCTCATGGCCCGGATCATCCCTCATAGATCTGTGAAAGCGCTGTGAGGCGCATCTCCAAGTCGCGGCCGTGTCGCCGCGGCTAGCGCCGTACCCCGGCCGCGAGCTCGGCGGCGAGCCGACCTGCGGCCGCTGCCCCCGCGGCAGGGGTTTCGGCATCGAGCAGGCAGCGGACGAACGCGGACCCCACGATCACACCGTCGGCGTACGCGGCCACGGCGGCGGCCTGGTCGGCGTCGGAGACCCCGAGGCCCACCGCGACCGGCAGCGATGTCGCGGCGCGGGTACGGGCCACCAGGGCACTCGCCCCGTCGGAGACCTGGCTGCGCACGCCCGTGACTCCCATGACCGACGCGGCGTAGACGAAGCCGCTCGTGGCTGCGGTCACGGTCGCGATCCGCTCCGGGGTCGAGCTCAGCGCCACGAGATAGACCCGATCGATGCCGTGGGCGTCCGTGGCACGCGCCCAGTCCCCGCCCTCCTCCGGAGTGAGGTCCGGGGTGATGACCCCGCAACCGCCACGGGCGGCCAGGTCGCGCGCGAACGGCTCGACGCCGTACTGCTCGATCAGGTTCCAGTAGCTCATCACGAGCGTCGGCACCCCGGTGGCCGCGACCGCCTCGACGGTGTCCAGCACGTCGGACATCGTCGTTCCCGTGCGCAGCGCCGCCTCGACGGCGACCTGGATGGCTGGGCCGTCCATGACCGGGTCGGAGTAGGGCACCCCGACCTCGACCACGTCGACGCCGCCGTCGACCATGGCGCACAGCGCATCGATGGCCCCCGCGACCGTGGGGAACCCGGCAGGCAGGTAGCCGACCAGGACCGCGCGGTCCTCCTCACGAGCCCGGGCGAACGCATCGCCCAGTCGACTCACTGGTGATCAGCCGTCGGGTCGTCGGCCAGGCCGAACCAGAGGGCCGCAGTCTCGACGTCCTTGTCGCCGCGTCCGGACAGGTTCACCACGATGATCGCGTCCGGGCCCAGCTCGCGACCCAGCCGCATCGCGCCGGCCAGGGCGTGCGCGCTCTCGATCGCCGGGATGATGCCCTCGCTCCGGCACAGCAGACCGAACGCCGCCATAGCCTCGGCGTCATCGACCGGCTCGTAGGTCGCCCGGCCGGTGTCGTGCAGGTAGGCGTGCTCAGGGCCGACCCCGGGGTAGTCCAGCCCGGCACTGATCGAGTGGCTGGGCCGGGTCTGGCCGTACTCGTCCTGCAGGACGTACGTCCGGGCGCCGTGCAGGACACCGGGGCGCCCACCGGAGAACCGGGCCGCGTGCTTGCCGGTCTCGATACCCAGCCCCCCTGCCTCGTAGCCCACGAGCCGCACGTCGTCGTCCAGGAAGGCGCTGAACAGACCCATGGCATTGCTGCCTCCGCCGACGCACGCGACGGCGGCGTCCGGGAGCCGGCCGGTCAGCTCCAGCACCTGCGACCGGGCCTCCCGGCCGATGACCTCGTGGAAGTGGCGGACCATCTCCGGGAACGGCGCCGGACCGGTGACCGTGCCCAGGATGTAGTGGGTGTCGTCCACGCTGGCGACCCAGTCGCGCATCGCCTCGTTGATGGCGTCCTTGAGGGTGCGCGACCCGAGCGTGACCGGCACGACCTCGGCGCCCAGCAACCGCATCCGTACGACGTTCAGATGCTGCCGGTGCGTGTCCTCCTCGCCCATGTAGACCGTGCACTCGAGGCCGAAAAGAGCTGCGGCAGTGGCGGTCGCGACGCCATGCTGACCTGCACCGGTCTCGGCGATGACGCGCGTCTTGGCCATCCGTACGGCCAGCAGCGCCTGGCCCAGCACGTTATTGATCTTGTGGGAACCGGTGTGGTTGAGGTCTTCGCGCTTGAGCAGGATCCGGGCACCACCGGCGTGGGCGGCGAACCGGGTGGCGTCGGTCAGGGGACTGGGCCGGCCGGTGTAGCTGTGGTTCAGACGGTCGAGCTCAGCCAGGAACGTGTCGTCCACGAGAGCGGCGCGGTACGCGGCGTCGAGCTGGTCCAGGGCCGCGGTGAGCGCCTCCGGGACAAACCGCCCGCCATAGACGCCGTAGTGACCCGCGCCATCGGAACCGGCGCCATCGGGACCGGCGCCGTGGTGCACCGGGGCCGGCGGCAGGTTCGAACCGGCCCGAGGGGTCGCGCCATCGGCGAGGTCGGTCACCGCAGCTCCTGGCCGGTCAGCCGCGCGCGGTGCGCGCGGAGGGATGGGAACCGGCGGCGACCAGGTCCTGGACGGCCGTTCGGGGGTCCTTCCCGGTCACCAGCGACTCCCCGACCAGAACCGCGTCGGCACCGTCGTGTGCGTAGGCGAGCAGGTCGTGCGGGCCTCGTACCCCCGATTCTGCGATGCGTACGCAGCCTGACGGGATGAGCGGGGCCAGGCGGGCGAACGTGCTGCGATCGACCTCGAGGGTCTTCAGATCACGGGCGTTGACCCCGATGACGGTGGCGCCGGCGTCGACCGCGCGGCTCACCTCGCCGGCGTCGTGCACTTCGACGATGACTGTCAGGCCCAGGCTGACGCCGCGCTCGACAAGGCTCACCAGCGCGGGCTGCTCCAGGGCAGCCACGATGAGCAGCGCCACGTCGGCGCCGTAGGCCAGCGCTTCCCACAGCTGGTAGCTGGAGACGATGAAGTCCTTGCGCAGCAATGGGGTGTCGACCGCGGCACGCACCGCGGCAAGGTCGGCCAGCGACCCGCCGAACCGGCGGTGCTCGGTGAGCACGCTGATGCAGTGCGCGCCGCCGGCTTCGTACTCGACGGCGAGGGCGGCCGGATCCGGGATGACCGCCAGCGCTCCGCGGCTCGGGCTGTGCCTCTTGACCTCCGCGATGACGCCCACGCCGTCCTGGCGCAGCACCGACTCGGCGTCGCGTGGCGATCCGCGCCGGGCGGCCCGGGCCTTGAGCTCGTCCAGGCTCGTCCCGGCCTGGCGGACAGCGAGGTCGGCGCGCACGCCCTCGAGGATGTCCTCCAGCACGGTCATCCATCGAGGGTAGCCGCGCCCGGGACCGGGCCCACCCGCGGCCCCGCAACCGGTTAGGGCCGAAGGCTCCCCAGCATCTCGAGCCGACCGCCGACAGCACGATCCCCGTCAGGGGTCGTCGCTCTGCGGCCCTTTCCATGATCGGTAGGCGGATCGCGAGGTCGATGCCACCGCAGTCGTGCGGGAAGCACGGGACTGGTCCTCGGCGACCTCACGAAATGCCTGCCGATCATGGACGAGCCCCCCGCCGCTGGGCAGTGACCCGGTGTTGCCCGAGCGGCGCCGTCGGCGCCTCAGCTCAGGCCAGAGGCGAAGTAGTGAGCGACCGGCAGGTTGCGAAGGACGGTGAACGCGATGAGCAGCGCCAGCACGGAGTACGGGGACCAGCGCGCCCAGGCGGCACCGAGCCAGGAGGTCGGTGTCTTGCGCTCCGGTCCCGGCTTGCCGCTCCAGGCCCGACGCAGCCACCCCAGCCACATGATCACGGCGACAGGTATCAGCAGGACCACGACCAGGGCGTTCTGGTCCACGGCTGCGGCCAGGTTGCCGTGGGCGAGGTCGTGCACCGCGCGCAGGCCACCGCAGCCCGGGCAGTCCCACCCGGTGATGGCCTTGAACGGGCACAGCGGATAGTGACCGGGCTGGTTCGGGTTCACCATCGCGACGTAGCCCGTCGCCACCAGCACCCCGCCGGCCGCGACCAGAGGTGACAGGAGTCGCGAGCGCCGGGCCCGCCACGTCGATTCCGGAGCGCCATCGTCGACGCGCGACAGGTCCGCGGTGACCGCGGTCATCTCGTCGGGAGGCACCCCTGCAGCGTACGACTCCGGGACCGGTCCCTGACGCTTCTGCCGCGGGGCGCGGCTGGTCAGGCCTCGACCGGCGCGTCATCGGTGTGGGAGGCGCGAGGATGGGCTCCATAGCCCATGAGCCCCATCACCTTCCCGACGACGGCTCCCAGGACCACCAGGCCGACGCCACCGATGTAGAACAGCGGCCAGCTGTTGATCAGGATGGCGATCGAGCCGGCGAGGACTCCGAGCAAGATGATGGCGACCGCGGTCCAGGCCGCCGGGGTCTGGCCATGGTTGTCGTGCTCCTCGGGATGTGCGTGATCGGCGCTCATCTGCGGTCCTCCTCGGTGGTGGCCGCCGCGATGCCGGTCGCCTCGACACTGGGCGAGGGGGCCGACGACGGCGTTGCGCTCGCGGACATTGTGCCAGCGTCATGGGCTGCCGGGGCGGCGGGTTCGGTCGGATCCGTGCCCGCGTCGAGCTGGTCCCATGCCGAGCGCTCTGCCGACCGTGCCGGCCGGTGCGCTGTCGAGGCCGTACCTGGGCGGCGTTCGTAGCGCCCCGTCATCCCCGGCCAACGGCCCCGGTGCACTGCCGTGAGAACCCCGGCCCCGAGAGCGGCGAGCGCACCGGCGGTGGCCGGCACCCACCAGAACGTGGTGCTGTACGTCGCGACGCCGGTGAGGCCGTAGCTGGCCTGC
>JBDTDW010000041.1:0-8262 GCA_039922855.1 Candidatus Nanopelagicales bacterium
TTGAGCTCCCCGAGCACCTGGAACAGCTGGGCCGCCGTACGCATCGCGATGTCGTTGGCCACGGCCTCGGCAGGTGCCCCACCTACCCGTCTACCCAGCCCGACAGCTGTTCGCCCGGCATAGCCCAGTGGCAGTGCGGCGAGCTTGGCCCCGCGGGTGATGGCGCGGCGTGGAAGGTCGGTCACACCTGCATTGTCCCCGATGCCTCCATCCACCGGCAGCCGCAGGCGTCCTGGGGCGCGGCGGACTGTCGCTGCGGCTCGGCACCGGGCAGTCGAAGGAGCAGGTCGTACGCGTCTGCGCCGTCCTCACAGCCATCTAGGTGGGCCAGCGCGCGGGACACGCCGAGCGCCGCGGCAGCGCCCACCAGGGACCGGCTCAGCGCCATGGGAGTGTCGGCGGCGCCGTCCCGGGCAAGTCGGCGCAGCCCGCTCGCCAGGACCGGCCAGGCCGGCTCGAGGTGGGCGTGGGCCAGCTCCCGGCAGTTCAGGCAGGCGGTCCGTCCCGGGATGACGACCTGCCCGATCTGCGCGCCCCGGCCGGCGACCGTCACGGCCAGGTGGGCCACGGCGGCGCGCAACCATCGGTCGCCGTGCTCCGGATCGCACCAGGGAGCGTCGGCGTCGGCGGCCTGGGTGAGCACGACCAGGTCCGGCGTCCCGTCCTCGACGAGGGTGGTGCCCGCGTGCAGGGCGCGTACGGCGTCGGCGGTGGCATCGGCCCACGGCCGCCCCAGGTCGCGCTCCCAGGGCCCGGCCGGGGTCAGGTCAGTGGTGCGTACCGGACGCCGAGAGCCGGTCGCTGCGACCGTCCCGATCCCGGCGGCAGCCAGGCCGGTCGCCACGAGGGCGGCGACCGGTCCGCTCCCCTCGACCGCCACCCGCCGCCTGCGGCGCTCCGCGAACGCCGCCGTGATCCCGGCGAGCCCCCCGGCGGCGGCGTCGGCGAAGTGCCGACCGTGCCACATCGCGGATCGGTCGCCGCGCGGCGAGGCGTCGGGGGCGAGCAGCCCGCAGCGCTCCAACGCGGTGAGCAGCTCCGGGGGCAGCAGACCCACGTCGGCGGGGTCGGCCTCCGGGTGGTGCCAGCGGTCCAGTGCCCGCAACCCGCGCGCGACAGCCTCGTCGGCGTGCCGTACCAGGACGGCCGTGCTCGGGTCGATCCCGATCTGCCAGGTGCGCTGGTCGCGGCGCAGTGCGGCCAAGCCGGCTCGCAGCCGCAGCAGCGGCGGGCCTTCCGCAGGCGTGGTCACAGGTGCGAGGTCTGGTGTCAGGTCAGTCATGCCGTCACCGTGCGCTGATCGCCCTGTGGATCTCTCCCCCGGTGCACAGGATGGGTGTGCTATCGCACGGGTCCCGCGATAGCCGAGAGCGCCCGCCCGCGTGGTGCGGACGGGCGCTCTCGGACGGTATGGCGTCAGGCCTTGCCGAGGATCCGGTTGACCTTGGTGTTGCACACGGGGCAGATGCCCTGTGCCATGCGCCGGCCGTTCTTCTCGACGACGTGGCCGGTGAACTCGCGCTTCTCCTTGCACTTCACGCAGTACGCCTCGCCGGTGTAGCTCTCGTCAGCCATGGTGATCTCCTTCACACATCGTGGTCGTGGGTGGGACGGACTCCGCGACGCGCAGCGTCCACACACAGGCCACCGCGGTGGCCCTGGCAGGCGGCACATTACGTCAGTCCCGGCGTGCGTGTGCTCACGGGCCCCTTAACGGCGAGTCCGGACATCGGACAGCGAGCCTTTCGGCCGTGAGTCACCGAGATCCGGATTCCGGACGGCTGGTCGACGATGTGAACCTGACCTGCGGCGACGCTGACGCCCAGCCGCGATCAGTGGTGGCCTGCGCAGAGCGGAGCGGGTGCCCGCCTGTTCGCTGCCAGCGTGGCGGATTGCCGTCGTCTGCGGGCGTTTCGTGCTCAGGAATGGGGCCGCGGGGCGGTCGCGCAGGGCGTGGGATGGGAGGAACCCCCGGGCCGCATGGTCGTCGTCCGCCTTCCCCTTGCGGGCGAAGACCCGTTATCCCGGGGGTTCCGTCGGTGGGAAAACCTAGGCGCGTGACAGGTTCCGGTCAACGTTCCGAAAGGCCCTCCTGGGGACAGACCTGGGGACATCCTGGGGACGACGCGGCGCGTCGCTGGGGACGACAGGTGGACGGCTCTGGGGACAAGTCCGGCGCGACCGCCCAGCGGCGTACCTGAGCAGCCATGACGTTGTGCACCGGCTGTGGAGGACGAATTTGTCCATGATTCTTTAGCCACGCGGGGATCGTCCGCCGGGTCGGTACCTGCCGGTAGCGTCCGGGTCATGGCCGAGCAACCCGCGTCCGTCCCGGTGCTGGCGCGCGGGGTACGGGTGCTGGCGGTGCCCGGCCTGCCCCCGGGAGTCGAGGTCCGGGCCAGTCCGCGGCGACGCCGGACCGTGACCGCGTACCGGGAGGGCGGCCGGACGATCGTGCTGGTGCCGACGCGGATGAGCCGGTCGGACATCGTGGCGTTCGTCCATGACCTGGTGGGTCGACTTGAGGCGCGGGAGCGGCGCTCCCGGCCGTCCGACGCCGAGCTCAGCGCTCGCGCCGCGCAGCTCTCGCACGCCCATCTGGGCGACCGCGCGGTGCCCCGTTCGGTGCGCTGGGTCGGCAACCAGCAGCGCCGCTGGGGGTCTTGCACCCCCACCGATGCGACGATCCGCTTGTCGTCGCGGTTGCAGGCGATGCCCTCCTACGTCCTGGACTACGTGCTGCTGCACGAGCTGGTGCACCTGCTTGTCCCCGGTCACGGGCGTGACTTCGAGGTCTGGATGCTCGGGCTCCCGCGGCTGCTGGAGGCACGGGCCTTCCTGGCCGGCGTGGACCATGCCCGGGCGACAGGCATCGGCGCCGAGGACGAGGAGGGGGCCGACGACGGAGTCGGCGAGGTGAGCGACGACCTCGCGGACGGTCTCATCCCGCCGGCCGACGCGGTCGATGGTCCGGGCGAGCTGGACGATGCAGTCGGGAGTCCCCCGCAGGACGGCCCGCGCACCGGTGAATCGACGGCCGATCGCGGGGGTCCGGTCGTGGACCTGTCGGCCGCTCATGCGGCGCAGGCCGGCACGCTCTGGTAGCAGTCGGCGTCCCTCGAGCAGACGAGGGAGCGGGGGCTCAGGTGCTGTCGTCGACCAGCGCTGCCTGCGCCGCCACGGCCAACCGCTGCACCGAGTCATCGCCGGGCAGCGCGTCGAGGTCGAACCATGCCAGGTCCCGGGACTCCGCGCTGATGACCGCCAGCGCGCCGGGCGGGGCCACCGCGACGTACTGGACGTCGTGGTGCCAGCACCCACCACCGCACCGCACCCAGTGACGGTCGAGTCGTACGGGGCCCGGCAGCATCCGCAGGTCGTCGATGCCGGACTCCTCCCACGCCTCCCGGGCGGCCGCATCGGCCAGGGTCGCGTCGCCGGGCTCGCAGTGACCGCCGAGCTGCAGCCAGCGACCCTCCTTCCCGTGCAGGGTCAGCAGCGCGTGGCGGTGTTCGGCGTCGACGACCAGGGTGCTGGCGGTCAGGTGACCGTCCGGGCATTCCCGCGACAGGGCCAAGGGTTGCGTCGCGACGAGCGTCGCGTACTCGGCAGCCAGGACCCGCTGCGCGTCGGCGTCCTCAGTGACGTCGGGAGGATCCCATCGCTGCAGCACCTGCAGTGCGTCGCCTTGCAAGCTCACCGGCCCGGCCTCACTAGCCGGTCCTCACTGGGCCGGTCCACTGCCGGGCTCGGGCGTGCCCGGGTGCTCAGGCCCCGGGGGTACGTCCTCCAGCCCGGACAGGTCCAACGGTGTGCTGCGCGCGATGAAGCCGGGTACGTCGTCGAGGTCGTCCGCGCTCGGGAGCAGGTCCGGGTGCCCCCACATCGCGTCGCGGCCCTCGGGGCCGCGCTCCTGGCGGATCGCCGACCACAGCTGGGCCGCCTCGCGCAGCCGCCGGGGGCGCAGCTCGAGACCAACGAGCGTGGCGAACAGCTTCTCGGCGGGCCCGCCGCTGGCACGGCGCCGCCGCACGGTCTCGCGCAGCGCCTCCGCGCCGGGCAGGCGGGTTACGCTCGCTTCGGTCACGACGTCGTCGACCCAGCCCTCCACCAGCGCCAGCAGCGTCTCGAGGCGAGCCAGCGCGGCGCGCTGCGCCTCGGTGTCGTCGGGTACGAACACGCCGGATGAAAGCAGACCCTGCAACGCTTCCGGGTCGGTGGGGTCCAGGGAGCGGGCGGCCTCCTCGATGCGCTCGCGGTCCACGTGGATGCCTCGTGCGTACGCCTCTACAGCCTCCAGCAGACGCGGCCGCAGCCACGGGACGTGCGTGAAAAGCCGCTGCGCTGCCGCCTCGCGCAGCGCGAGGTACAGCTGGACCTGGTCGCCGGGGAGCCCGAGGCCCTCGCCGAACGCGAGCACGTTGCGCGGGAGCAGCGCCGGGGTGCCGCTCTCGGTGAGGGGGATCCCGACGTCGCCGGCTCCGACGACCTCGGCCGCGAGGGTTGCCAGGCCCTGGCCTACCTGGCCACCGAACATGGCGGCGCCCATGGACTTCGCGAGGCCGGCGAACTGGCCCATCATCGGTCCGGCCAGAGCCGCCAGCTCCGGCGGCAGCCCTTCGGGCAGCGCCAGCGCGTCCTCCCCGCCATCGCTCGGACCAGCCCCGGGAAGCAGCGAACTCGTTGCCTCCTGCACGTGCCCGGCCACCGGCTCGATGATCCGTCGCCACGCCGGCAACGTCGCCTCGAGCCATTCCGAGCGACTCCAGGCCGCGGCCCCGGCGGTGGGCGGGAAGCCGGTTACGTCGTCCAGCCACACCTGGGCCAGCGAGACCGCGGCCGCCACCGAACGCCGCTCGCTCTCACCGACGGAGGGGTCCCCCGCTGCGGCGAGGGCAGCACGGGCGCTGTCGTGGGCCAACGTCCAGTTGACCGGCCCGTCCTGCCCGGGTCCGGTGCCCGCGCTGATCATCTGCCCGAGCTGTTGCAGCATCTCGCCGAGCTGGGACATGTCCATCTTGGAGGGGTCGAACCCGGAACCGCCCTCATCACCGTCACCTGGGGTGAAACCGAACGGCGGGTCGGAACTCATGGTCGGCCCCGGTGGGGGCGCAGCGCGTGCGGCAGGATGGGGGTCATGGATCCCACGGTAACGAGGCATTCGCTCCCGTGACGACTGCTGACCGGCTCCCTTCGCCGCCCGCGAACACAGACGCTCCCGGCCGCTCGCGCGCGCGTACGAAGCGGGTGCCTCCCGAGACCGCGACGCGCGCGGCCGTGGTGACCCGCACCATTGCCGTCACGGGTGCGGCCGGTGTGGTCGGCGGCAAGCTCGTCACCGCCCTGGCAGGGAGCGACGAGGTGGCCAAGGTCATCGCGATCGACCTGCGTCGAGGAGCTGTCGAGGGGGTCACGTGGCGCATCGGTGACGTCCGGGACCCGCTGCTGAGCAAGCGGCTCGCGGGGGTGGACGTCGTCGTGCACCTGGCCGTCGACTGGTCGTTGGAGCACGACCCGCTGGCGCGGTCGGAGGTCAACGTCCGCGGCACCCAGACCGTCGTGACGGCCGCGGCCGCTGCCGGGGTGCCCCATGTGGTCCTCGTGACGAGCGCCAGCGTGTACGGCGCCCGGCCCGACAACCCGGTGCCGCTGCCGGAGGACGCCCCGCTTCAGGCGCAACCGGACGGCATCGTCGCTGACCTGCTGGAGATCGAACGCCTGGCGCAGGACGCCCGTCGCGTGCACCGCGGCCTTTCCGTGACCGTGGTACGCCCCGGTGCCCTGGTCGGGGAAGGTGTGGACACCCTCGTCACCCGACACTTCAGCGCACCACGACTGCTGTGCGTGCGTGACACCCACCCCCACTGGCAGTTCTGCCACGTCGATGACCTGGCTGCGGCGCTGCAGTACGTGGCCCTGGGCCACGCCGATACCGGCGGTGCTCACCCGGACGTCGTGACGGTGGCCTGCGAGGGATGGCTCGAGCAGGGCGAGGTGGAGCAGATCTGCGGTCGGCGCCGGATCGAGGTTCCGGCGGCTCTGGCATTCGCGACCGCCGAGCGCCTGCACCGCCTCGGCGTCACCCCGGCACCGGCCAGCGAGCTGACGCTCGTGGTCCATCCCTGGGTGGTGGACTCGCGCACGCTGCGTGAGTCTGGCTGGCGGCCCGCGTACGACAACACCTCGGCGCTGCATGCGGTTCTGGCGCAGGTCAGTGGAGAGCACGCCCTCGCCGGGCGACGCCTCGGCCGGCGCGACGCCACCGTGGCCGGTGCCTCGGCCGCCGGAGCCACCGCCGCCGTCCTCGGTGCCGCAGCGCTCGTCCTGAGAGCCCGCCGTGCACGTGGACACTGATACCACCGGCGCAGCGGCGCCGGTCCCGGCCGACGCCACGGGGGAGGTCCGGCTGGCCCGGGTGACCGACACCGCGTTGTCGGTGGACGGCGTCCTGGCAGCGGTCGCCGACCTCAGCGCCGGCGCATCAGCGGTCTTCGTCGGGATGGTCCGCGACCACGACGGCGGGCGCGAGGTCGCCAGGCTCAGCTACCAGGCCCACCCATCGGCGGCCCGGATCATCGCCGGCATCGCCGCTGAAGTGGCAGCGCTCCCGCACGTCGTGGCGGTCGCGGCCGAGCACCGCACGGGTGAGCTGGCGATCGGAGACGTCGCCGTTGTCGTGGCGGTGTCGAGCGCGCATCGCGGTGAGGCGTTCGAGCTGACGCGCCTGCTCATCGACCGGGTCAAGCACGAGGTCCCGATCTGGAAGTTGCAGGAGTTCACGGACGGCAGCAGCGAATGGGTCGCCTGCGCGGACGAGCCGTTGCTCGCGCCGGCGGAAGTTTCGGCGCAGGCTGCCGCGCGAAGTACCCTGAGCACGTGAACGTTCGCCTGGACATCCTTGCGTGGCTGCTCGTGCCGCTGGGGGTCACCCTTGTGGCGTTGTTCGTCGTCGGTTGGCGGGCCCGGCCCAAGCGCCCCTCCGACGCACACGAGGGCATGGCCGAGATGGAGAAGTTCCGGGAGGCGATGGCCAAACCGCTGCCCACCCTCGGGCCCGCTGCCGTGGGCCGCCAGGGCGAAGACCAGGATGCTGACACCTCGCAGCGGGGAGCCGCGTGAGCTTCGAGCTCCGACGGGCGCGGTGGCTGGGAGTCACGGGAGTCGTCCTGCTGGTGTTCCTCGGCGTCGCGACGCTGCTGCCGGTCCCGTACCTGCGACTCTCCCCGGGCCCGACGTTCAACACGATCGGCAGCTTCGACGGGCAGCCCGTCATCAAGATCAGCGATCGCACCACGTACCCACCGACCGGTCACCTGGACATGCTCACGGTCCTGGAGTCCGGGGGACCGTTCGGGAACCTGTACCTCGGACAGGTGCTGCAGGGGTGGTTCGATCCGCACTCGCAGGTCCTGCCGCGCGAGGCGTACTACCCGGACCAGACCTCGGCGGACCAGGTCGCCGCCCAGAACCAGGCCGCGTTCACCGACTCCCAGTCCGAAGCTGTCGCCGCCGCGCTGCATCACCTGAAGATCCCGGTCACCGAAGAGGTCTCAGTCGTGGCCGTGACGGTGGGCGCACCAGCCGACGGCAAGCTCAAGGTCGACGACCGCATCGTGTCCGTCGGCACGACGAAGGTCAACACTCCGACTGACGTCGCGAAAGCCTTGCAGGGCAAGCACCCTGGAGACTCCATACCAATCCTGGTCGAGCGCAACGGCAAGCCGATGACGGTCACGGTGGTCGCCGGGGCGGCACCGGGAGACGCGAGCCGGCCGTTCCTGGGCGTCGTCACGTCGTTGACGTACGTGTCACCGTTCCCGATCACCTTCACGTTGCAGGACGTCGGTGGGCCGTCGGCCGGCACGATGTTCACCTTGGGGATCATCGACCTGCTCACCCCGGGTGCCCTCAACGGCGGTCACTTCGTGGCCGGTACGGGAACCATGGACGCCGAGGGCGACGTGGGCGCGATCGGTGGGATCCGGCAGAAGATGGCGGGCGCGCGGGATGCCGGCGCGACGTACTTCCTGGCGCCGAAGGCGAACTGCTCAGAGGTCACGGGGCACGTGCCAGCGGGGCTGACGGTGGCGGCCGTGTCCACGCTGGACGAGGCGCTCGCGGCGCTGCAGGACTTCAACGCCGGCAAGGCGGCGCCGTCCTGCTCCTGAGGCCGTCCGCGGTGGTGCCGTCGGTGGCAGTCGCGGAACTCGGGCGCGTGTCCCGGCGTCAGACGAACGTGGCGACCAAAGCGTCTGTGAGGGC
>JBDTDW010000042.1:0-8262 GCA_039922855.1 Candidatus Nanopelagicales bacterium
ATGTCGCCGACGGTTTCCCCATGACCGTGACCGGCAAGGTCCGCAAGGTGGAGATGAGGCAGACCTCGATCGAGTTGCTCGGCCTGCAGGACGTGGCCGCGATCGTCCACGCCTGAACCACCCACGCTGCCGAGGGTGGGGCCTCAGCCGGTGACGTCGGCGAGCGCGTGCTCGAGCGCAGACACGAACGTGGGCACCAGCGCGGCGGTGAAGGCGAGCGGGGGACGCACCTTCAGGACGTTGCCCGCCGGTCCAGTGGTCCCGACCAGGACACCGAGGTCGCGCAGCCGCTCCTTCACTCGCGCCGCCGTCGTCGCGTCCGGCAGCTGGGACTGTCGGTCCCGGACGATCTCGATCGCGTTGGCCAGGCCCATGCCGCGTACGTCGCCGACGCGGTCGTCGTGCGCCGTCGCCGCGCGCACCGCGCGGCGCAGCTCCGCACCGGCAACCTGTACCCGTGCCAGCACGTGCTCATCGGCGAGCACGTCGAGGACGGCGTGGGCAGCGGCCATCGACACCTGGTTCCCGGCGAACGTGGAGAAGAAAACGGTGTCGTGAGAGAACTTCTCCACGAGCTCGCGGCGGGTGATGACCGCACCGACCGGTTGGCCGTTCCCCATGGGCTTACCGAGGGTGACCAGGTCCGGCTCGATACCGAAGCGCTGGAACGACCACATCGCGTCACCGGTGCGGCCGTGGCCGCCCTGGACCTCGTCGGCGATCCACAGCCCTCCTGCCGCGTGCGTGAGACGCAGCAGCTCCTGCACGTACTCGGGATCGAGATCCAGCACGCCGTCGCTCTGAAGCACTCCGTCCAGGATCGTGGCCGCGGGCGCGACCCCGCGCTGCCGCAACCGCTCCAGTCCCGCAACGAATTCCGAGGTGTCGGTGTGCAGACCGCGATAGCCGTCCGGCGGGGCCCACCGCTCCACCTGGTTGATACCAGTGGGTGCCGGGCCCGACGTGAAGAGGGTCTCCGGTGACAGCTCGGCCAGTGCCGCCGTGATGCCGTGGTACGCGAATGCGGTGCACAGCGCCCCGGAGCTGCCGGTGTGGTGCGCGGCCAGCCGCCACGCGAGATCGTTGGCCTCAGAGCCCGAGTTCACGAACAGCACGGTGTCCAAGGACGGGGGGCACGTCGAGGTCAGCCGCTCGGCGAGCTCGATGGCAGAGTGGTGCAGGTAACGCAGGTTCGTGTTGAGAACCCGCCACTGCCGGGCGACCGCGGAGGCGACACGCGGGTGGGAGTGACCCACGCATGCGACGTTGTTGTACATGTCGAGGTAGCGCCGACCCTCTGTGTCGACCATCCAGACGCCGTCCGCCGCAGCCATCTCGAGCGGGTCGAAATAGCTCAGCGGCTCCATCGCGGGGCCGAAGACGGCGTCCCGGCGCTGCGCCAGGGCACGCCTTGTGTTCCCCGCATCCAATGCCTGCGCCGGAGCGGGCATCAGCGCCATGGGCCCGGATCGCGGTGCGCCGAGCAGCTCAGCGCTGCGGGCCCAACCGGTCGAGAGGACCTGCTCGACGGTCGCCAGGGCCGAAGCGTTGTAGCGCTGCGCGTAATCCGGGTCCTCCAGGCCTTCGGCCGCCCGCCAGGACGCGATCGCCACCCCGACCGCCGCCCGGGCGGCCCAGAGCTCCCCCATCAGCGTGAGCTCGTCGGTCTCGAGCGGTGTGATGCGTTGGTAGCCGTCCAGGACCAGCCGCGCGGTACGGAACATCTCCTCGCCGGTCCGGTCCGTCCCGAGCGAGTCGAGCACTGAGGCGAGGTCGACGACCAGCGCGGTATGGCTCATGTCTCCGAAGTCGATGATCCCGGTGATGATGCCGTCCTCGTCGGCCAGGACGTTGTCGACCGTGAGGTCCCCGTGCACCACCTGGGCACGCAGTACCGGCCATCGCGGAGCGACCACGTCATCGAAGCGGTCCAGGACCGCCGTGACGGCAAGCCGGGCGTACGGGTCGGCGATGGCCGGGATCATCGGTCGGCAGGCGGCGGCGTGCTGGACGTCCCACGGCAGGCGGCGGATCGCGCCGGGATGGATGAAGCCGCGCAGGGCCCGGCCCAGGCGGGCGGTCGTGTCGCCCCACGCCTGCAGCGCGACGTCGTCCAGGGTGAGCGGGTCCAGCCTCGCCCGCCCAGGCAGCACGTCGTACATCCGTACCCACTGCAGAGCGTCGGGCCCCTGCCACGGCGCCCGGCACGAGTCAACGCCCGCTCCGGGACCGCCCAACGCCTCCATGTCCAGGCGAGCCGGGTCCTCCGCCGGATTCGACACCTTCATCACAGCCAGGCGTTCACCGGCGGTGTCACACAGCACAAATGTCTGGTCCCGCTCGCTGCCCAGGTCCGTGGCCAGACTCGCGTCGACCCCGAACGTCTGTGCTGCCACCGCCACGGCCACATCCGGCGTGATGCGGGACGGCAGGGCGTGCAGGACAGCGTCGATCCCGGCGATGTCCTGGCTCTGGGTCATGGCGTCCACCTAACCAGCAGCGACGTGGGCTGCCCAGAGCGCGCCGGCAGCCGGGCACCGCGTTCTCCCGCCAGGTGCGGATCGACGTCCTGCGCCGGGCTCCGGCATGATGGAGACATGGCAATCGAGACGATGAACCCGGCGACCGGACAGACCGTACGAACTTTCGACGCTCACACTGCCGCAGAGGTGGACGCGGCCATCGCGGGCGCCCATGCCTGCTTCCAGACGTGGCGCAGCACCTCGTTCGCGCACCGTGCCGCACTGATGAACCGTGCGGCCGACCTCCTGGACGAGGACAACGAGCGGATCGCCGCGATCATGACGCTCGAGATGGGCAAGACGCTGCGCTCTGCGCGAGCCGAGGCCGCCAAGTGCGCGAAGGGCATGCGCTTCTATGCCGCGCACGCCGAGGGGTTCCTCGCCGACGAACCGGTCGATCCGTCCCTTGTGGGTGCTAGTGCCGCATACGGGCGCTACGCCCCGCTGGGTGTCGTCCTGGCCGTCATGCCGTGGAACTTCCCGCTGTGGCAGGTGGTGCGGTTCGCCGCACCCGCACTGATGGCGGGCAACGTCGGGCTGCTCAAGCACGCCTCGAACGTGCCGCAGTGCGCCTTGTACCTCGAGGACCTGTTCACCCGTGCCGGCTTTCCCGCCGGCGCCTTCACGACCCTCTTGATCGGCTCGCGTGAGGTCGAGTCGGTGCTACGCGACCCGCGGGTCCGGGCGGCGACGCTGACAGGCTCGGAGCCCGCCGGGCAGTCGGTCGCCGCTATCTGCGGCGACGAGATCAAGAAGACCGTCCTGGAGCTCGGTGGCGCCGACCCCTTCGTCGTCATGCCCTCGGCGGACATCGCGCGGGCGGTCGAGGTCGCAGTCGTCGCGCGGACGCAGAACAACGGCCAGTCCTGTATCGCCGCGAAGCGCTTCATCGTGCATACCGACGTGTACGACGCCTTCGCAGACGAGTTCGTCGCGCAGATGAGCAAGCTCCCCGTGGGAGACCCGACTCAGGACGGCACGGACGTCGGTCCGCTGGCCACGACCGGCGGCCGTAGCGACGTCGACGAGCTCGTCACGGACGCCCGCGCCAAGGGCGCCACCATCCTGTGCGGCGGGACCGTCCCGGACGGGCCTGGCTGGTTCTACCCGCCGACGGTGGTCGCGGACCTGACCCCGGACATGCGGCTGTACGCCGAGGAGGTCTTCGGCCCGGTCGCCGGGCTGTTCCGCGTCGAGTCCCTCGACGAGGCGATAGCGCTGGCGAACGCCACCACGTTCGGGCTCGGCTCCAACGCTTGGACGAACGACCCGCAGGAGCAGGACAGGTTCGCCGCCGACCTGGATGCCGGCGCGGTGTTCATCAACGGGATGACCACCTCGTACAACGAGCTGCCGTTCGGTGGGACGAAGCGCTCCGGATACGGCCGTGAGCTCTCCGCCCATGGCATCCGGGAGTTCTGCAACCTCAAGTCCGTCTGGGTCGGTTGACCCGGCTGACCGTGCCGCCACCGGCAGGCTTTCGTTCGCACCTGTCGCGCTGAGGAGCCCGGGCTTGGACCCACGTCACGCCGTCCTGTTCGAACCGTTGTCGATCGGTCCGAAGACCCTGCGCAACCGTTTCTACCAGGTGCCCCATGCCTCCGGCTTCGGCACCACCAAGGCGGCCAGCCAGGCCGCGTTCCGTGCCATCAAGGCCGAGGGCGGCTGGGCCGCGGTCTGCACCGACTACGCCTCCATCTCCAGCGATTCCGAGGAGTCACCGGTGGTGAGCGCGGACTTCTGGGATGGCGACGACATGCGCGCGCTCGCCCTCATGACCGAACAGGTGCATGCCCACGGTGCCCTCGCTGGGATCGAGCTGTTCCACGGTGGGAGCGGTAGCAGCAACGCGGTGTCCCGGCGCCCGCTGCTCGCACCATCAGCCATCGCCGGTGAGCGGCTGCCATACAGCGTTCCAAAGTCCATGGACAGCAACGATATCGAGCGGGTCCAGCGTCTGTGGGTCGATGCCGCCCTCCGGGCGCGCGACACCGGGTTCGACATCGTTTATGTCTACGGCGCGCACGCGTACCTGCTCGGACAGTTCCTGTCCCCGTACTTCAACAAGCGGACCGACGGATACGGCGGCGCCCTGGTCGCCCGCGCCAGGATGTGGCTGGAGACGCTGCACCGTGTCCGGGACGCCGTGGGTGCGGACTGCGCGATCGCGACCCGACTGACCGTGGACGGACGCGGGACGCCGGGCATCGAGATCGACGAGGCGTTGGAGTTCGTACGCCTTGCCGACCCGCTCGTCGACCTGTGGGACGTCAACGCCGGCTCCTGGCCGTTGGACTCGGGCACCTCGCGCTACTTCCCGCAGGGCCACCAGCTCCCGTTCACCGGCCGGGTGCGCGAGGCCACGGACAAACCCATCGTCAGTGTCGGCCGGTTCACGGACGCGGACACGATGGCCGCGCTCGTACGCTCCGGCACCATCGATGTGATCGGGGCCGCGCGACCCGCAATCG
Organism: Candidatus Nanopelagicales bacterium; assembly: GCA_039922855.1. Classification (GTDB taxonomy): domain Bacteria; phylum Actinomycetota; class Actinomycetes; order S36-B12; family CAIYMF01; genus JAFIHG01. The sequence continues at coordinate 4,994 of JBDTDW010000042.1, forward strand.
CAGACCCGTTCCTGCCCCGCAAGATTGCCGAGGGTCGCCTCGATGAGATCAGGGAGTGCACCGGGTCCAACGTGTGCATCCTGAAGGAGGAGAGCTTCCTGCATCTGGGGTGTGTGCAGAACGCGACCGCCGGCGAAGAGCACCGCAGGGGTTGGCACCCCGAGCGGTTCCCTCCCTTGGAGCACCCGGACAAGGCAGTCCTCGTCGTCGGTGCTGGCGCGGCCGGGATGGAGTGCGCCATCGTCCTGGGCAGGCGCGGGATGAGCGCCGTCCACCTGGTCGAGGCCGGACCGCAGATCGGCGGCCGACTGCTGTGGACCCGCGAGCTGCCTACTCTGGGTGAATGGGGCAGGATCCTGGACTGGCGCGCGGTGCAACTGACCAAGCTGGCAAACGTCCAGGTCGTCACTAACATCCGGCTCGATGCCGCCACCATTCTGGAGTACGGCGCCCAGATCGTCATTGTCGCCACGGGTTCTCACTGGTCCGGCACCGGACTGCAGGGGCCGACCCACGAGCTGGTCAATGGCGCTGATGCCGCAGCGACGTACGTCCTGACCGCTGAGCAGATCATGTGCGAGGGAAAACGGCCGCCCGGTCCGCGGGTGGTCGTGTACGACACCGACGGCTATTACATCGCGCCGGGACTGGCAGAGGTCCTGGTCGGCGAGGGCTACGAGGTGCATCTGGTCACACCGTTCCCCGTGGTGTCCCCCGTCTCGGACGAGACGTTGGAGGGCGAGCTGTTGCGGCGCCAACTGCACAACCTCGGCGTTCACGTGCATCGCGACATCACGGTGACGGCGCTCCACGCCGGGGGGGTCCATGGGCACGACGAGTTCGACGATCCGTGGTCGATGCCGACCGATGCCACAGTCCTTGTCACGCAGCAGGTCGCCGACGACCAGCTGTATCAGGAGCTGCGTGCGGATCCCGCTGCTCTGGCAACGGCCGGTATCGAGGCGGTGCATCGCATCGGAGACTGCCTGGCGCCCCGGATGATCTCCGAGTCGGTATTCGACGGGCGCCGGCTCGCGATGGAGATCGAGTCGTCGGACCCATCGGTCCCCCTCCCCTACGACCGGGAGCAGCGCTACCTCTGGAAGTGATGGGTTCGCACCCGCGGTTCAGAACTGCAATTCCGGGTTATGATCGGATTCTCACGCGCTCCCAACGCCTTTACTCATTCGACCAGATGGCTGAGCTGTGAACCGAGAAGTGTTTCCTATTCGGTTGATTCGCCCTGTGTGATGGCGAGCTACGCCATTCGAGCTGGTCGCCGTGACCTTGCGTTATTACTTGTTCTGCGGCCTTCCGCTACGGTCCAGGACGTGCCAAGGTGCAGGGGCTCGCTGTCGCCTGCTCCTGGGATATCGCCCGCCTCGGGTCCACGACCGCAGCCCGTGGGAGACCCGCATGAGACTCAGAAGTCACGCCGCGATCGTTGCCTTCACCCTCGTCGTCCCGGTCGTCGGTGTAGGGCTGGCCGCACAACCGGCCTACGCCTACGGCTCCCCGACGGTCACCATTGTCAGTTCGTCGTCGAACCCCTCATCGGCCTGTGGATCGGTGACGTTCACGGCAACCGTGTACGGCGCACCCTTCCCAGACTCGCCCGAGGGCCTGGTCCAGTTCATCGACGGGGCAAGCCGACTCGGCGCACCCCAGCTGATCACACCAGACTTCGATCCTGATCCGTCTTCGGGACGCACACCATCCCGACGAACCACAGCAGCGCATCACTGACCGTGAGCCTGCCCGGGGGAACGCATCTGATCACAGCGGCTTATGCCGGGACCGACGTCCCGGGCGTCAGCGGCCCCCTCATCCAGAACGTCGGAGCGGCAACCTCGAGCACGTCGGTCACGTCGAGCGTCGACCCGTCGACGTACGGCCAGCAGGTCGTCTTTCAGGCCAAGGTCGCCGGCGCGTGCCCGGGGAGCGTGACCGGCTCGGTGCAGTTCACCGCCGACGGCACCCCCCTCGATAACGCGCAGCCGGTCGACGCCAGCGGGAACGCGTCGGTCGCGACCGCGACGCTGGACGCCGGCCTCCACCCAGTGACTGCGGTGTTCACCAGCTCCAGCCCGGACGTCCAGGACAGCAGCGGGTCGCTCATCCTGTTCACCTTTACTCCCGGCCAGCTGGTCACGGCCGCGAGAACCACCACCGGTGTGGCCTCCTCCACCAACCCCTCCGAGTTCGGCGCCCCGGTCATGTTCACGGCGATGACGTCGGTTTCACCGCCGGGGGCGGGGATACCGACCGGCTCCGTCCAGTTCCAGGACAGTGGGATGAATCTCGACGTGGCACAGGGGCTCGGTAGCTCCGGGCAGACGTCCGTGGTGACGTCGAGCCTGACGGTCGGGGTGCACCCGATCACCGCCACCTACACCAGCGACAGTGCGAACTACACGGGCTCCTCGGGCGGAGTGAGCCAGACTGTCGAGCGGGCTCGGACCACGCTGACGTACAACGGGGACACGACTGCGGACTACAACGACCCTGCACTGCTGTCCGCGCAGCTGACCCGGACCGACGACGGCGCACCGATCGCCGGCAAGACGGTGACGTTCGCGATGGGCGCCGAGAGCTGTTCCCAGGTCACCGACGCGACCGGGATCGCAGCCTGTTCGGTCGTGCCGAGCGAGGCGGCCGGGACGTACGGGCTGAGCGCGTCCTTCGCCGGCGACGGGAACTACGTGCCCAGCGGCACCGGGGCGCCGTTCATCGTGACCCAGGAGGAGACGACCATCGTCTACACCGGGCCGACCGTGATCGCACAGGACAACCCGGTCACCCTGTCGGGCCGACTGCTCGAGGACGGGGTCACGCCGATCGCCGGGCGGATGCTCACGCTGACGATCGGCAGCGGAGCCACGGCTCAGTCCTGCACGACCACCGCAACCGATTCGGGTGGAAAAGCGCTGTGCACCATCGTCGACGTGACGGTCGGGCAGGGCCCGCAACCGGTCCAAGCGGCCTTCGCCGGTGACGCGTACTACCTGCCGTCCGCCGACAACTCACACCAGGTGACCGTGTTCGCCTTCCCGTCGCGCGGAGCGTTCGTCCTGGGCGACACGACGGTGGCCACCGGCCCGCCGCTGGTCACCTTCTGGGGAGCCCAGTGGACCAAGCAGAACGTGGTGAGCAACGGCGGTGCGACCCCAGCGTTCAAGGGTTTCGCGAAAGATGTCAGCTCGAACCCACCGGCGTGCGGCGGCAGCTGGAGCAGCTCACCGGGCAACAGCTCGTCCCCGGTCGCGTTG
>JBDTDW010000043.1:0-3165 GCA_039922855.1 Candidatus Nanopelagicales bacterium
ACCACCGACCGCTGGCAGCCATGACGACGGCGGCAGCGGCGGCGCCGGCCGTCGAGGTCCGCAGCACCGAGGCTCCGAGCCGGCAGGTCAGGGCGCCGGCGGCGCCGAACGCGGCGAGCTCGTCGTCGGTGATCCCGCCCTCCGGTCCCACGATCAGCACGATGTCGCCATCGGGGGGCAGTGCCAGCGAGGCCAGTCGCAGTTCGCCGGTCTCGTGCAGCACGACGGCACGGGAGACGGCCCCGAGCAGCGTCACGACGTCGGCCGTGCCGGCCATCGGCAGCACCTCGGGCAGCCACGCCCGGCGGGCCTGCTTACCGGCCTCCTGCGCCGTGCGACGCCACTTCTGCTCGCCGCGCAATGCCTTCTCCCCGCGCCACTGCGCCACACACCGCGCCGCGGCCCAGGGCACGATCACGTCGACCCCGACCTCTGTCAGCAGCTCCACGGCAAGCTCGCCACGTTCACCCTTGGGGATCGCCTGTACGACCACGAGCCGCGGGGACGGCGCCGCCTCGATTACGACCCGTTCCACCAGCACGTCGAGCCGGTCCTTGCCCATGACGGCGGCGACCACGCCGCGCGCGCGGGTCCCGGAGCCGTCGACGCACTCCACCGCCTCACCGACCGTGACCCTGCGTACGGTGACCGCGTGCCGGCCCTCCTGGCCGCCGAGCACCACATGGTCACCGGCGGCCACCTGCAACGGCTGGACCACGAAGACCGGTGCGCTCATCGCCGGCCAGACCCCTCGTCCATCGTCGACCGGCGTCGTCGATCGGCAACTTCGACCGGCATGGTCGGTCGGTCAGCGCCCGGAGAAGGCGTCGCGCAGCCGGGTGAACAGGCCCTGCTGCGACCCCGGGCGGATGGTGACTGCGGGACGCTCCTCCTCGCGCAGCGCGGCCAGCTCTTGCAGCAGCTCGAGCTGACGAGCGTCGAGGCCGGTCGGGACGCGGATGTCGGCGTGCACGTGCAGGTTGCCGCGGCCCGAGCCGCGCAGGTGCGCGATGCCGCGCGAGCGCAGCGTGATGACATGGCCCGGCTGGGTCCCGGCGCGGATCTCCAGCGACTCTGCACCGTCCAGGGTCTGCAGCTCGACCACGGTTCCCAGGGCGGCGGCGGTCATCGGCAGGGTCACCGTGCAGTGCAGGTCGTCTCCCTCGCGGGAGAAGACGTCGTGCGGCTCCTCGACGATCTCGACGAACAGGTCCCCGGGTGGGCCCCCGCCGGAACCGACCTCACCCTCGCCGGTGAGCTGGATGCGGGTACCGGTGTCCACGCCGGGCGGGATCTTGACGGTGAGCGTGCGGCGGGTGCGTACCCTGCCGTCGCCGCTGCACTCCGGGCACGGGTGCGGTATCAGTGAGCCGAACCCGCTGCACTGCGGGCACGGACGTGAGGTCATCACCTGACCGAGGAAGGACCGTTGTACCGACTGGACCTCGCCGTGCCCGTGGCACATCGAGCACTCGACCACCTCGGTCCCCGGCGAGGTGCCGAGGCCGGTGCAGGTCGGGCAGACGACGGCGGTGTCGACCGTGAGGTCGCGGGGAGCTCCGAACGCGGCCTCCGGCAAGGTGATCGTGAGCCGGATGAGGGCGTCCTGGCCGCGGCGTACCCGCGAGCGGGGCCCCCGCGACTGGTGGCCGAAGAAGGCGTCCATCACGTCGCCGAACCCGAACCCGCCCGCACCGAAGCCCTGGCCACCGCGCGGATCGCCCCCGAGGTCGTACATCTGACGCTTCTCGGTGTCCGAGAGCACTTCGTACGCCGCTGTCACCTCCTTGAACCGGTCCTGCGTGGCAGGGTCCTGGGTCACGTCGGGGTGCAGCTCGCGTGCCAGCTTGCGGTAGGCGCGCTTGATCTCCTCAGGCGTCGCGTCGTGGGCGACGCCGAGCACGGCGTACAGATCGGTGGCCAAGTCAGCTTCTCTTGTCGTGGTTGGTGGGCCGGGTCACTGCTCGGCGAGCATCTTGCCCAGGTAGCGAGCGACTGCCCGCACCGATGCCATCGCGACGGGGTAGTCCATGCGGGTCGGGCCGACGACGCCGAGCCGGGCCATCGCCTCCTCACCGCGACCGTACGACAGCGACACCACCGAGGTGGCCGAGAGACCCTCGACGGTGTTCTCATGACCGATGCGTACGGTCGGGCGCTGGCCCTCCAGCGCCTCGTTGGCCTCCCCGAGCAGGCGCAGCAGCACCATCTGTTCCTCGAGCGCCTCGAGCACCGGGTGGACGCTGCCGATGAAGTCCGTCGCGATCGTGGCGAGGTTGGCGGTCCCGGCGAGCACGACCCGTTCCTCGTGGCGCTCGACGACGGTCTCGAGCAAGGTCGCGACGACCGTGACGACTCCGGCTCGCTCGTCCGCGGTGAACCCCTCGGCGAGGTCCTCCACGCGCGCGGCGACCTCGGACAGCCGGATGCCGTCGACGCGTTCGGCGAGCTGGGTGCGCAGCCGGGACAGCAGCGAGTCGCCCATCGCCCGGGGCAGCTCGACCACGCGCTGCTCGACCCGGCCGGTGTCGGCGATCAGGACCAGCAGCAGCCGCGTCGGCGCCAGGGCGACCAGCTCGACGTGGCGCACCGTGGACCGGGTCAGTGAGGGGTACTGCACGAGCGCGACCTGGCGGGTCAGCTGCGCCAGCAGGCGTACGGTCCGGCTCATCACGTCGTCGAGGTCGACCGCGCCGTCGAGGAACGTGACGATCGCCGTACGCTCCGGGGCCGACAGCGCCTTGACGGTGGACAGGCGGTCCACGAAGACCCGATAACCGCGGTCGGTCGGGATTCGCCCGGCGCTGGTGTGCGGGGCCGCGATCAGTCCCTCGTCCTCCAGGGCAGCCATGTCGTTGCGGATGGTCGCCGGGGAGACCCCGAGGGAGTGCCGTTCGGACAGCGCCCGCGACCCGACCGGCTCGTGGGTAGCGACGTAGTCCTCGACGATCGCTCGCAGCACGGCGAGCCTGCGGTCCTCGCTCACCAGCGCCCTCCATGCTGCTCGTACGGCCACGTGGACCGACCCTCGGGCACACCGAGCGACCGTACCCGCCGCGAGCCGCGCCTGCCGCCAGCGGTTGGCACTCCGGTGAACTGAGTGCCAGTCTACGGCCCGCCCGAAAGGATCGCCTCATGTCGACCCCTTCCGGCCACCGAATGGCA
>JBDTDW010000044.1:0-5957 GCA_039922855.1 Candidatus Nanopelagicales bacterium
CCCGTGCTGGTTAGATGGACTGATACGACATACCTAGCATGTTGACGGGTCCGAGGAGAGTGGTGTGGCGGCTGCCGTGCGGACCTCGGCTGAGACCGGGGCGGAGCGCAGGCTGCGCTACCAGCAGGTCTACGACCGTGTTCTCGAGCTCATCGACGAGGGTGGCCTGACCGGCGGGGACCGCTTGCCCAGCTCGACCGAGCTCGCCCGGCTGACCGGGGTGAGTCTGATCTCCGTGCGCCGGGCGCTGGACGAGCTCGAGCGCGCCGGTCGCGTCGTAAGGCACCAGGGGGTCGGCACTTTCGTTGCGCCCGAACGTATCCTGACGAACCCCACACGCACTGGAGAGCTGCTCGAGACGCTGGTTGAGGGCAGCCCGGCACGCCCCCTGACCACCCGACTGCTCCGGATCACTGTCGGCACCCCCAGCGAGAACATCCTGCGAGCATTGAGCATCGACGAGGGGCAGCCGGTATGGGAGGTGACCCGACTGCGCAACATCGGGACGTCCCCGGCGATACTGGAGCAGGCGGTGCTGCCGCTGGCGCTGGTTCCGGCACTGGACGAGGTGGACCTGGCGGCCGGTGGCTCGCTCTACCGCTTCCTCGAGCAGCGCTACGGACTGCGTGACGACTACGTCGAGCAGGCTCTGGAGGTGGACCAGCCGACCCCCGCCGAGCGCGAGTCGCTGCAGCTGCTCGGGCGACAGCTCGTGGTACGGGTCCGCGGTGTCAGCTTCGACGGGGCTGGCGTGGCGTTCGACTGCTACCAGCAGACATACCGTGCCCGCGATTTCGTGTTCTACACCGCGGGGACAAACAGCGACCGGCGTTGGCTGCAGCTCGATCGGCGCGGAGCCTGGGACGTCCGCCCGCTGGCTGCCGGTGCCGGTGCAGCCTCGGTCTCGAAGGGTCACCAAGCGGTATCGCAGGCGTCGAGGACAGGGCCAGACAAGTTGCTGCGAAACGGAACATCTGCGACTTCCCGACCTTCGAAGCCCCCACCGAAGAAGGCGACCCGAACTCCCCGCTGAGGGACGACAGCGCTGAGCGGAGGCGACGCCGTCGCAGACTGCTTGCAGCGATGGTCAGCCGACCCTTCGTACCTCTGGGTCCGGGCTCGGCACGGCGGCCAGGAGCGTCTTGGTGTAGTCGTGGGTAGGGGCGTTGACGACGTCCCACGCCGGGCCCTGCTCCACGATGTGTCCCTGGTTCATCACGGCGATGCGATCGGCGTAGTTCGCCGCAGTGGACAGGTCGTGGGTGATCATCAAGATTCCCATCCCCAGGTCTCGCCTCAAGTTGTCGAGCAGGTCGAGGACACCACTGCGGACGGACACGTCCAGCATCGAGACGGGCTCGTCCGCGAGCAGCAGCGTGGGGTCGAGCACCAGGCTGGCCGCGATCGCCACCCGCTGGCGCTGGCCACCGGAAAGCTCGTGGGGGTATCGGCCCAGATATCGCTCCGGAGGGGTCATGTCGACGCGCTCCAGCGCCTCGCTGATGATCCGGGTCCGCTCCTTCGCGCTCTTCCCGATCCCGTGGATCCGCAAGGGTTCTTCCAGCGTCTGACGAACCCGGAAGCGGATGTCGAGGGACTCGTACGGGTCCTGGTAGATCATCTGTACGCGGCGCCGCAGCGGGCGCCACTGCGCGCGGCGCAGCCCGGTCACCTCCGTGCCGGCGACCTTGATGGAACCGCCGCTGGTCGGCACCATCCCGAGGATCGCCTGCACGGTCGACGTCTTCCCGCACCCGGACTGGCCGACCAGGGCCAGCATCTCCGAAGGCTGCACCCGCAGCGAGATGCCGTCGACGGCCAGGGTGTCGTTGCTCGGACGGTTGCGCCGTGCCGCGAGCCAGGATCGCCGGCCTCCATAAGAGACCACCAGGTCTGCAACCTCCAGCAGCGGCGTGGCGACGGGGGCGATCTCGTGAGCTGCGACAGGTGCGGCGAACACGTCCGGTGTCGACTCGAACAGCTGCCGCGTGTACGAGTGCTGGGGGTGCCGGTAAAGCTCGGTCATGGGGCCTTGCTCGACGATCCGGCCCTCGAGCATGACCGCGGCGCGCTCGCACGTCTGGGCGACCACCGCGAGGTCGTGCGTGACGAGGATCAGAGCCAGGTCCAGCTCTTCGGACAGCTTCGTGAGCAACGCCAGGATCTGGTTCTGCACGACGACGTCGAGCGCCGTCGTCGGTTCGTCTGCCAGCAAGACCTTGGGGTTGCAGGCCAACGCCATCGCAATCACGGCGCGCTGTTTCATGCCACCGGAGAACTCGTGCGGGAAACGGTCGGCGTTTTCCCCCGAGATCCCGACCAGCTCGAGCAGCTCGGCCACTCGGGCTCGGCGCTGCCGGGGTTCCACAGTGTGATGGACCCGCAGCGCCTCGGCGATCTGCCACCCGACCGTCTTGACCGGGTTGAACGCGTTCATGGCCCCTTGGAAGACCATGGCGATGTCGTTCCAACGGTGCGGCCCGACCGTCTTCTCTCCCTCTGCGAGGATGTCCTTGCCCTCCAGCAGGATCCGGCCGGACACGGAAGCAGATGGCGGCAGCAGCCCGAGAGAAGCCAGAATCGTCGTCGTCTTGCCGCACCCGGACTCCCCGACAAGCCCGAGCCGTTCCCCCGGGGCCACCGACAAGCTGATGCCTTTGACGATGTGCACCTCGCTGACGTGCCGTCGAGTGGATCCGGTGTCGAACCAGACGTGCAGGTCCTGGATCTCGAAGACCGGAACGCGGCCGTCCTCGGGGCTCACAGCGCGTCCGGGCCGCGGCCCACGAGCGGACGCATCGCCCAGGATCGCGGTGAGAGGTACGACACCTTGAGCCGGGGGTTCAGGGAGTCCTCGATGGAACGACCGATCAGGTAGCAGCCCACGGTGAACAAGGCGACGGCCATACCGGCGGGCACGACTGCCCACCAGGCACCGGCACTGATTGCGGCGCGGTCGAACGCGTGCTCCATGATGGTGCCCCACGTGATTGCCGTGGGGTCGGAAAGTCCCAGGAACGCCAAGGCTGTCTCAGTGAAGATCGCAACCGTGATGGCGAGCACGGCGTTGGCGACCAGAAGCGGGCCGACCTGGGGCAGGATGTGGCGCACGATGATGCGGGTATGACTGGCGCCCAGGGACTCGACTCGCTTGATGTACACGCGTTCTCGAAGACTCTTGACCTGGGCTCGGATGACCCGGGCCGTACCGGTCCACATCAAGATCCCGATGACTATGACCACGTGGGACAGGCTTGGTCCCCACACCGCAGCGATGACGATCATGAGGACGATCTGCGGGATGACCAGGAAATAGTCGGTGATGCGCATCAAGATCGTGTCCGTGGCACCGCCGAAGTAGCCCGAGAGCAGCCCGACCCCGGCGCCCAGGACCATCGCGATCACCGTCGCGAACAGTCCGACGAGCATCGAGACGCGACCACCGATGATCACCAGGCTCAACACGTCGATCCCGCCGTCGTCGCAGCCGAACCAGTGGGCAGCTGACGGGGCGTCGAACACTCCGCAGCTCGCGTTGGTGGTGCTGTACGGCTCCAGCAATGGCGCGAAGACTGCCGAGATGACGAACAGTCCCACGATGACCAGTCCGACGATGGCGGAGGGCTGGCGCAGCACGGCGCGCAGCGTCACCCACAGTCCGTGCGAGACCTCGACCTCCGGGACGAGCTCTCCGGCATCGATCGATGTGTTGCTCACGACCCACCTCTCATGTGGTGATCCGTGGATCGAACCGGAAGTACAGCAGGTCGGCGATGAAGTTGAAGACGACGACTACCACGGTGATGATGAGGAAGCCGCCTTGCAGCATCGGGTAGTCGCGGGCCAGCACCGCTTGGTACAACGCACGGCCGATGCCGGGCCAGGAGAAGATCACCTCGATCAGGATCGCACCCGTCACGATGCCGCCCAGGGACAGCGCTACCAGCGTGATGGTCGGCAGCATGGCGTTGCGCAGTGCGTACGATCGCACGATCTTGCGGCGCGGAACGCCCTTGGCGCGCGCGGTGAGCACGTAGTCCTCCCCCAGGGTCTCCAGCATCGCGGACCGGACGATGAGAGTGTTCTCCGCGAACAGCGTGAGGACGAGGGTGAGCACCGGCAGGATCATGTGACGGATCACGTCGCCTGCCTCGTCGGTCCAGGAGGCGTAGATGGCGAAGGGGTCGGTCATCCCCGCCGACGGCAGGAAGCTGGCCGCGAAGATCAGCATCATCATGCCCAGGAACTGCGTGGGGAACGCATAGAACAGCACTGCCACGTTCGTGGTCGCGTGGTCAGTGACGGTTCCGCGCCGCACAGCGGAGAGCACCCCGACCGCAATCCCGATCACCAGTGCCAGAACGGTGCCGATCGTGACCATCGGGAGCGTCGCCAACAGCGCCGACTTGAGGTTGTCCGTCACCGGCTGCATGTTCTGGTAGCTGATGCCCATGTTGCCGTGCAGCAGCTGCTGCAGGTACAGGACGTACTGCTGCCACGTCGACTTGTCCAGGCCGAACTGGACCTCGAGGGCGTGCTTGAGTGCCGGGGAGGCGTTGGGGACCTTCGAGATCCGGCTGATCGCCGAGCCGGGAAGCACCCGGAACAGCACGAAGTTCAGTGTGATCGCGACGTAGATCGTGACCAGGGCGAAGACGGAGCGCTTCCACAGGTAGCCGGACTTGCGCACCGATCACCCTTCCCGACCTGAAATGCCCGACTCTTGACCGTCAGACATTATACTGAGCAGACTAAGCGATGCCAGGCATGGACGAGGTCCTTCTGCGCCCTCGGGCGCCGTAGCTCATGAGCGCGATCGTGGGCTGAGCAGATGATAGGTCGTCGCCCGGGTTCTGGAAGGCGGCCGCCTCGCAACGGCGTGGCGGCGACAGCAGGAGGCCTGGATGACCAGCAAGTTCCGACTCGGGGTCGCCGTCATGACGACCGCCGTCGTGGTGGCGCTGAGCGGCTGCACCAGCAGCGGTAGCGGTGGATCGCAGGCGGGGGGCGCGCCCGAGCAGGGCGGAGTGCTGCGGATCGGGATCAGCGCGGCGATCGACTCGCTGAACCCGTTCGTGTCACAGTCGGACTACAGCTCGATCGCCTACCAGTACGTCTATCCGCATCTTGTGGACTACGACGCCAACCTGAACTTCGTGCCCTCTTTTGCGACCAAGTGGGAGGAGTCCGCGGACGGGAAGACCTGGACCTGGCACACCGTGCCCGGCGCCAAGTGGTCCGACGGCAAGCCGCTGACCGCGAAGGACGCCGCGTTCACCCTCGACATGATGATGAAGTACCAGGCCGGTCCCACGGCCCTGCTGGCCTCGCTGGTGGCCCACATGACCAAGGCTGTCGCGACCGACGACAACACGCTGGTCGTCACCTACGCCGCCCCGGTGGCCAACGTGCTGGCCCAGATGCAGAGCGTCAACATCTACCCCGAGCAGGTGTGGGGGCCGCTCGCGACCGGTGCTGGCAAGTCGATCACGACGTTCCAGAACGCTCCGCCCATGGTCTCCGGCGGTCCGTTCATGATGACCAGCTACACGCAGAACCAGATCGCGCTGTTCACGCGCAACCCGAACTGGTGGGGGGCCAAGAAGCCCAACATCGACGGCTTCGGGTTCCAGATGTTCGCCAACGAGGACGCGATGGTGACCGCTCTGAAGACCAACCAGGTCGACATGATCGGTGAGTCCACGCCGCCCACCGCTGTTGCCACGCTCAAGGCGGCGGGCATGGACGTGCTGACAGCGCCGAGCCTGACCACGATGACCTTCATCATCAACACCAATCCCAAGAAGAAGCAGCACCTCGAGCTGCTCAACCCGAACGTGCGCAAGGCGCTGGAGTATGCGATCGACCGGCAGACGATCGTGAACACCGCGTGGCTCGGCCACGCTCAGCCTGGCTCCACGTTGCTCACCCCGGCCTCCGGCTGGCAGGACACCTCG
>JBDTDW010000045.1:0-3384 GCA_039922855.1 Candidatus Nanopelagicales bacterium
GGCCCGTAGCGGACCTGAGTGACGTACGAGGCCAGCGGCCGGCACGTGCCGCCCTGGAGCTGGCGGCCGCCGGTGGGCACCACGTCGCCATGTCGGGGGCGCCGGGGATCGGAAAGACGATGCTGGCAGAACGACTTCCGGGTCTGCTGCCCGAGCTCGACGAGCAGGCCGCCCTGGAGGTCACGTCGGTCCACTCCGTCGCGGGCACGCTGGCCGCCGGTGAGCTGATCCGGGTGCCACCGTTCGTGGCACCGCATCACACCGTGACGTTCGCGGCGATGGTGGGCGGCGGATCCACGGTTCCCAGGATCGGCCAGGTTTCCCTCGCCCACCACGGTGTTCTCTTCCTCGACGAGTCGCCTGAGTTCGATGCGCGCGCGTTGGAGGCATTGCGTCAGCCGTTGGAGTCGGGGTGGATCACGGTGTCGCGGTCGGCGTTCGTGGTGCGTTACCCGGCGAGCTTTCAGCTGGTGCTCGCGATGAACCCGTGTCCCTGCGGGCGCGACGACTCCGGTCGCACGGGTGCCGGGCGGCAGTGCATCTGTACCTCGGTGCAGCGCCGGCGCTATCTGTCGCGGATCTCCGGGCCGTTGGTGGACCGGGTCGACGTACGGGTCACCCTGAGCCGGCCGACGATGGCCGAGCTGGCCGACGATGTCGTGGAGGCCACGGCGGTCGTGGCTGGCCGGGTCGCGCTGGCCCGCGAGCGAGCGGCGCACCGCCTTGTGGGGACGCCGTTCCGGGTGAACGGCGACGTGCCTGGTCCGGTGCTGCGCCGCCGCTTTCCGTTGCCGGGCAACGCCGCCGGGCCCGTAGAGCAGGCGGTGGCGCGCGGCCTGCTGTCGGCTCGCGGGGCGGACCGGGTGCTGCGGGTCGCCTGGACCGTGGCCGACCTGGCAGGTCACGACCAACCGACCCTGATCGATGTCGGGACAGCATTGGCCCTGCGCGAGCCGGGTGCGGCGTGGGCGGCGTGAACGTGGAGCCGACGGACCCCGACCCGCGTCGTGACGAGGTCGCTGCCCGGGTGCTGCTGGCGCGCCTCGGCGAGCCAGGGGACGTCCGGCTGGGCGAGCGATTGCGCCGGCAGGGAGCCGTCCAGACCGTGTTGCAGATCCTGCGCGGGGATACGGCGGTGGCCGGGTTGAGCACGTACCAAGCTCGGCTGCCCGTGGATACCGACGTGGTCGCCCTGGTCGCGGCCGACATCGACCGGCTGCAGCGGGTGGACGCGGTCCTGGTTCTGCCGGGGACCTCGGACTGGCCCACCCAGCTGGACGACCTCGGGGATGCTGCGCCGCTGCTGCTGTCGGTCCGGGGTGCGGCCCATCTGCGGATGTCGGCGCTGCGGGCGGTGTCGATCGTGGGCGCCCGGGCCAGCACGCAGTACGGAGACCTCGTCGCCGGTGAGCTGGCAGCCGGGCTGGCCGAACGGGGTTGGACGGTGGTCTCCGGGGGCGCGTTCGGTATCGATGCGGCAGCGCACCGTGGTGCGATCGCAGCCGGCGGGCCTTCTGTCGCAGTGCTGGCAGGCGGTGTCGATGTCGCGTACCCGCGGGCGCACGAGGCGCTGTTTGCCCGGCTGCTCGACGAGGGTCTGCTGGTCGCGGAATCCCCACCCGGCTCGGCCCCGCACCGCAGCCGGTTCCTGGTCCGCAACCGCGTTATTGCGGCACTGACCCGCGGCACGGTGGTGGTCGAGGCGGCGTTGCGCAGCGGATCGCTGTCCACGGCCCGGCACGCCCGTGACCTGGGTCGGGTCGTGATGGGCGTGCCGGGACCGGTGACCAGCTCGATGTCGGCCGGGGTGCACCGCGAGCTCCGGGAGGGGGCGCTGCTGGTCGGCAGCGTGGAAGAGATCATCGAGGCAGTCGGTGGCCTCGGGGTCGACCTCGCACCGCGCCGCAGCGGCCGGAGCCGGCTCCGCGACGACCTCGACGCGGTCTCGATCAGGGTGCTCGACGCGCTCCCGCCACGGGCGGGTGCAGACGCCGCCGCCATCAGTTGCACCGCGGGTATCGACCTGTCCACCACCATGGCGACCCTGGGTCTGCTCGAGCTCGCCGGGTTCGTCACCCGCGACCGCGACGGCTGGCGCCTGGCACCGCAGGGCCGAGCCTGACCGGGGTCCTGGCTGACCGCTCGATGCAGGCATTACCGCGACGTTACGTGCCAGGGCTGGACTGTGGTCGACACGGTAGGTACCCCGATCGTGCGTCCTGCAGGGAGAAGTTCATGAGGAACCTCCGCCGGTTCGAGGTCGTCACCTGCGTGGCGGCGCTGTCGGTGATGCTCGTTAGCGGCTGCTCACACGGCTCGTCCAGCGTCGCTGCCACTGCCTCGCTGCCCAGCGACGCAGCTACCACCTCGGCAGCTCCGTCCGGTGATGCGTCCGGCGCGGCAGCTCCGAACGGTGACACGTCCGACGGTGCCTCCGGCTCGCCGTCAACAGGCACCGGCGGCTCGATGAGCATTCGGGTCGTCAATCTGTTCGACCCGAAGAACGTGGCCGGGCCGGCGCTGGACGTCTACGACGTTCAGCTCACAGGGCAGGCGGTCACCCCCATCGTGACGAACCTCGCGTACGGCGCGGTATCGGCGTACTTCACCCCCCAGGTGCAGTCGAGCTCTTCGGTCGTCGAGCTCTATGTCCTGCCGGCAGGGGAGGACCCGGTGGCCAAGATGGCCGATGCCCAGAGCATCGGTGGCGCCCAGGATGACGGTTCCCATCCGCAGCTGACCTGGGTGCTCACCGCTGACACCGGCGAGTCGATCGGCGGCCCGTTGGCAGGGCTGAGCTTCAGCACGCGGGTGGAGAAGGGGACGGACAACGGCAGCACTGCGCCCGTGGCACCACCACCGCCTGCCGGTGAGGGTGAGATCCTCCTCGACACCACCGCGGTGTTCGGCATCCATGCTGGGTTCTATCTCATGATCGATGCCTCGTGCGACCCCCCGCTGAACGGAGACAAGCAGGAGGGCCACGTGCCGTACGCTTTCGCCGTCGACGGCGCGGCGCCGATCTCGAGCTTCGCGGTGTTCGCCACCTCGCCAGGAACTCATCAGGCCTCGATCGTGGGCTGGACCAGCCTCGACTCCCCGACATGCGCCCAGCTCACCGCGAAGCAGGGCACCACCAGCGTCCAGGTCGGTGCCGGGCAGCAGATCGAGGCGTACCTCTACGGCACCTCGGCAAAGGATCTGCACATCGCGTTCGCCCCGATCCAGCAGTAGACGGCGCGGTGGTCGAGCAGACACCCGTGCTGGTTAGATGGACTGATACGACATACCTAGCATGTTGACGGGTCCGAGGAGAGTGGTGTGGCGGCTGCCGTGCGGACCTCGGCTGAGACCGGGGCGGAGCGCAGGCTGCGCTACCAGCAG
>JBDTDW010000046.1:0-7904 GCA_039922855.1 Candidatus Nanopelagicales bacterium
GTGGCACCCGGCGTGTCGGGGCCACCGGACCGGTGTGTCCGGCGCCTGCCGGGCGACCGGCCCGACCCGGCACGGTGGCAGTCATGATCGGCAGGGAGACCAGACACCTGGGCGCCGGTATCGGTGACCGAGCCGCGCTCACGCCAGCCCCGAACCCCGTCGGCAGCTGCTCGATTTCCCTGCCGACCCGCTCGAGCCGCCGCCCGGCGGGTCCGTGGCCACAGGGTTGTCCACAGCCGACGCAGCCACACCTGTCCCCCGGCGCCGATCGCGGGCACGGTCAGCACCGTGACGGACGATCCGGCCGAGATGGTCACCTCCCGAGAGCTGCGGGCGCGCGGGATCCCGGCTCGCACCCAGCGACGACTCGTGCAGCGCGGCGAGTGGTACCAGGTCGTCCCCGGGGTCATCGCCTGCCATCCGGTCGGCCGACTGGACTTCGTCCGAGCGTCCCTGCTCCGGGCCGGCCCACGCGCAGCGCTCAGCCACCGCACCGCCGCCGAGCTCTGGCTGGACCGCGAGCTCACCTCGGTCGTCCACGTGGGCGTTCCGAGCGGCGTCACGATCAGTGGCTGCGACGGCGTCCGGTACCACCAGCTCAAGCACTGGCGGCCGCCGGCCCGGTGGCACGGTCTGGAGGTCGTCGAGCCGGCCGTGGCCGCGGCCCAGGTGGCGGCCGACGACGAGGCGGAGGCGGACCGCCGTGCCTTGGTCACCGCTCTCGTGCAGCGCCGCCTCACCACGGCAGCAGATGTGGCGGAGGTAGCGCGGTTCGCGCCGCGACGTCGCTTCGGCCAGATCGGCCGCCTGGTCGAGGAGGTGCTGGCCGGCGCGGAGTCCGGGCCGGAGGCAGCGTTCTGGCGCGCCCAGGTCGAGCACCGGATGCCGCTGCCGACGCTGAACCATCCCCTGGCCGGCGGCGCGCGCCGGCTCGATGGCTACCTGGAGGCGCTGCGCGCCGGGTATGAGGTGCAGAGCCGCGAGCACCACGCCGGAACATGGCTGGCGGACACAGCCCGCATGGCAGAGATCGTGGTGCACCACGCAGTAGTACTGCTGCCGATCCTTGTCCCCGACATCGATCATCGGCTGGACTCGCTGCTGGCTGATCTCGAGAGCTTCTGGCGCACACGCGCCCACGATCTCGGCGTCGCCGTCCCCCGCCACGTGCCGCCGACACGATGGCGCCCATGATCGTGAGGGACTTCGGACACGTCCACCACCGACACCGAGGCCTGCTCGTGCTCACCGCCGGTTAGGTGAAGCCCGCGAGATGTCCGATCTCCCTCATGATCATGAAACAGCCGATGGACGAGGGGCGGTCAGCGGTTCAACTTGTGGTACCAGCGTTTGAGGTTGCCGTAGACCTGCGTGAAGGCCTGGTACAGCGGCTCGTACGTCGCTACCGCTGCCGGGTCGGGCGTGAAGCGCTCGGCGGCCGGGACCAGCGCGGGCACCTCGGCAAGGCTCATCCGCCCCAGCGACACCAGGGAGTACATCGCGGCCCCACGCAGCTGCGCGACCGCCGGGTCGGCGACCCGGTCCACCGTCCGCCCCAGCACGTCGGCGTGGATCTGGCACCACAGATCAGACCGCGCACCACCGCCGAGCACGCGCAGCGGGTCGAGCCGGCGTCCGACGAACTTGTCGGTGGCCTCGACCAGCCAGCGCATGTTGTACGCCACTCCCTCCAGCACCGCGCGCACCAGATCGGCGCGGTCGGTGTCGAGGGACACATTGAGGAACGCGGCCCGCAACCGCCGGTCATCGACCGGGGACCGCTCCCCCTTCAGCCACGGCGTGAAGATCACTGCGCCGGACCCCGGCTCGGCCTTCGCGGCCAGTGTCACGAGGTCGTCGTAGGACGTGTCGTCCATCCCGGCCAGCACCCCGTCCCGCAACCACTGCAGGCACACCCCGGCGGTCTCGTGGTTGTTGATCACCAGGTACTGGCCCGGCCGCACCCCGGGGACCGAGGCGATCTGGTGCAGGATGTCGGTCTTCTTGAACGGCACGGCGCACGACACCCACGCCGTGGTGCTGATCGAGAAGTGGCCCGCGTAGTCGGCGGTCGCACCGGAGGCCAGGTACGCCGCATGCAGGTCCGGCACCCCTGTCACGACGGGAACGCCCGCCGGCAGGCCCAGCTCGGCCGCCGCCACGGCGGTGATGGAGCCGAGCAGGGAGCCGGAAGGGAGCAGCTCGGGCAGCTTCGCGGGGTCGCGGCCGGCGAGGCGCACGAGCTCGGGCACATAGCGCAGCGGGCGCCCCTGCCGGTTGTCGGTCAGCCACGACGCCACCAGCGACGCCGGGGTGCCCGCCGCTCGCCCGGTCAGGCGCAGCCCGAGGTAGTCCACCGGCTCGAGCAACGTCGTCGTGGCCGCGTACGTCTGCGGCCGGTCATGTTTCAGGAACAGAGCATGGCCGGTCGGGTCCGCGCCGCCCGACGACGGCGCGCCGCCGGTGTAGCGCAGCCACGGCAGCACAGCCTGCGGCTTGTACCCAGCGACGAGACCGCCGTATTCCTTCCGGGCGTATGGGCCACCCCGGTCGTCGGCCCACATCAGGCACGGCCCGACCGCGGCACCGTCCGCGTCGACCGGGATCGTCGAGGCGTACTGCCCGGTGATGCCGACCGCGGTCACCGCGGCCGGGTCGACGTGCTCGAGCAGCTCACGGACCCCGGTCCGCACACCGTCCCACCACTGAGCTGTGTCCTGTTCCACGCCACCGCCGGGCAGGAAGTCGGTCACCAGGTCCCGATGCGCTGCAGCGAGTATCGTCCCGTCGATCCCGACCGCGCCGACCTTCAAGCCGCTGCTGCCCAGGTCGATCGCGAGAACCCACGCCCCCGAGCCGGGAGTCCCTGTAGCCCGGGCTGCTGCAGCGCTGGAGACATCCACGGCATCACCGCCGGGTGGACCCTGGCCCTCACTCATCGCGGATCACCGCGGCCAGGCCGCTGCAGTCTGAGATCTGCCCGCCATCGCGAGCCTTCGCAGTCCAGGCTGCTGCACTGCTCGAAACTCCCGCACCATCACCGACGGGTACCCCAGACCCTCACTCACCGGCGATCACCGCACCCAGAGCGCTGCAGTCCGAGGCCGGCCCGGGGTCGGGAGTCCCCGTGGACCGGGGCGCTGCACCACCGGAAAGATTCGCAGCATCACTGTTGGGTGCCCTTTGACCCGCAGTCATCGCAGATCACCGCAGCCAGAGTGATGCGGCGCGGGGCCCGAGCGGGTATCGAGACTCCCGTGGGGCCAGAGCGCCGCTCTTGGGGCTGGAGCCGACATCGGGCGTCAAGCGATCGGGGCGGTCGGGGTGGGGACCGCGTACATCGCGTCGAGGGCACCGGCGAGCAGGAACTCCAGGCCACTGTTGCCGGCCGGGGTGCCGGACATCCCGTACAGGGCGCCACTGTTCGCCTCCTGGCCGCGGTGCGCCTCGGCGTACGCGACACCGTCGCGCAGGTCTTGCGCGAACTCTTCGGTCAGCCCGGGTCGGGTGTTGGGGCGGGTGACGCAGAAGTGCAGGCCAGCTGGCAGTTGCGTGGGGTTCATGCGCCAGCCCTTGGACAGCAGGTAGTCGTTGGCCAGGAAGATGTCGACGCCGCCATCCTCCGGCGACTTGGCGGCACCGAAGGAGACCAGGAACGTCGTCTGGTCACCGTACGGGCGCAGCTGCGGCATGGACTCGACGACAGCGCGTATCTTCGCGGCAGTATCGAAGATGTCCTGTGCTGCCTGCAGGTATCCGGCCTCGCCGGTCGTCACCATTGCCGCCCAGGTCGCCGCGATGATGCTGCCAGAGCGACTGCCGGACATCCCCGGTGCGATGTACATGCCGCCGGGCCAGTCCGGGAACGTGAAGTACTGCAACCGGCGCAGCTCGGCGTTGCGGAACAGCAGGACTGACGTGCCCTTCAGGGCGTAGCCGAACTTGTGGGTGTCTGCCGAGATCGAGGTGACCCCCGGGACCCGGAAGTCGAAGCGCGGCATAGGGAATCCCAGCCGCTCCCCCCACGGCAGGATGAACCCGCCGAGGCAGCCGTCGACGTGCAGGCCGAGGTCGTGCTCGAGCGCGAGATCCGAGAGTTCCTCGATCGGGTCGATCTGTCCGTACGGGTACGACCCGGCCGAGCCCACCAGCGCGACCGTGTTCGGGGTGATGTGGTCGCGTACCCAGTCGACATCGACCAGGAAGTTGTCGAGCAGCGGCGCCCGCAGCAACTTGATACCGAAGTAGTGGCAACCCTTGTCCAGTGCGACATGCGCCGAGTTCGGGATGATGACCTCGGGTGCGGTGATGCCACGCGCGAGACCGCGCTCCCGGTAGACCAGCATCGGGTTCATCAGGCTCTCGGTGCCGCCCGAGGTGATGACGCCACAGACCTGCTCGCCGGGGTGATGGTCGCTCACTGCGTCGCCATGCAGCATCGATGCCGTCATCGCAACGATCTCGCCCTCGAACTTCGTCGAGCTCGGATACATGTCGCGCTGCAGCACGTTCGCGTGAGCGAAGTGCTCGAACACCTCTGTCAGGAAGTGGTACTGCTCGTGGTCGCCGAGATACAGCGAGCCGGACACCTTGCCGGAGTCCCCGAGAGCGTCCTCCTCCTGTGCCATCGTGGCGACCTCGGTCAGCACCTGCTCACGGTCGCGCCCCTGCTCCGGGATGCTGGTGAACGCTTCGTACCTGTCCTTGTACGGGTAGAAGGCGTCCAGCATCGCCATGATCTGTTCAGCAGTGGGGCCGGGCACGGATTCCTCCTGGGGTTGTCACGATTTCAGGCTGTCTGCCGTGAGGTGGTCGATCTCGTACGGGGAGCTCTGGGCGATGCCCTCATACACCTCGGGTCGGGTCACCTGCAGGCGGCGGGCGTACACGAGGCCCCCGATGATAGCCGCGACGTAGAGCCAGGGCAGGGCGTTGATGATCGGGGAGCTGGTGGAGGTCAGGGTCGAGTAGTGCGTCGCGGTGAGCACGACCGCCGTTGCCAGCGCGAACGCCCCGACCAGTGGCGCGAGTGTCGTTCGGAACCACTGCCCGCCTCCGTTGCGGTGGAAGTACAGAGGCACGGATACTGCTGCGGCGGCCTGCATCGCGACGATGCCGAGCGTGCCGAGGGCGATCATCGATGCCGCCAGGTTGAGGTACGGGTCCAGCCGCGCGAGCGCGAACGCCACGAGGACCGCCATCGTCAGCGTGGTCTGCGTCAGGCTCGCAACGTAGGGCGAGAGGTGCGTCCGGTGCAGCGCGCCGAGCCGGCGTGGCAGCACCCCCTCGCGGCCGAGCGCGAACATGTACCGGCTGGCGGCGTTGTGGGTCGCCAAGGTCGCGGCCAGCAGGCTGGTGAGGACCATCAGTCCCATCAGGGTCGAGGCCCAGGAGCCGACGTACTCGGTCATGAGATCGAAGAACAGGTTGCCGTAGTCAGCTTTCGGGGTGTGGGCCAGGTGCCCGATCGCGCCGGCGCCGACCGCCAGCCACGCGGTCAGGCAGTACATCCCGCCGATCAGCAGCACCGAGGTGTACGTCGCGATCGGGATGCTGCGTGCCGGGTCGCGGGTCTCCTCACCGAACAGCGCCGCGGACTCGAAGCCGACGAACGTGGAGAACGCCAGCAGCATCGCGGCTGCCAGGCCGGGCGTGAACGTCGCCGGGCTCCAGGAGCTCAGCGGCAGAGCGGGCAGGCCGATGCGTACCAGGATCGCGATGTCGAACAGCGCCAGCAGGGCCATCTCGGCGACCATCAGGACCGCAAGGACCTTGGCGCTGATGTCGACGGACCGGTAGCCGAGCATCCCGACGATGACCACCCCGACGATCCCGGCGATCCACCACGGCACGCCCAGGCCCAGCTGCGTGAAGTACGCGAAACCGCCGATGATGCCGATGGTCTGCGCGTTGTACGCGATCACCGCCACCAGCCCTGCCGCGACCGCAGGGGACTTGCCCATCCCCTGCGCGACGTAGGTGTAGAAAGCGCCCGTGTTGACGACCCGACGGGCCATCGCCGCGTAGCCGAACGCGAACAGCAGCAAGGACAACGCTGCCAGGGCGAACGCGACCGGTAGTCCCGCGCCGTTGCCGAGGATGAAGCCGAGGGGCACCGTGCCGACGACAGCGGCGAGAGGCGCGGCCATTGCCACGACGATGAAGACGATCTTCGGGGTGGTGAGGGACCCACGGCTCCTCGCCGGCTCGGCCGCCTCGGTCACGGCATCACCCTACTGGTCAGTAGACCTGGTTTCACCGGTCTGCCGGGGTCCGGGCATCACACAATTCGGGCACTGCGGCAGTCGGCGGCCGCTGCGGCGGTAAGTGGCGGTGCTTCCTGATAAGTAGGCATTTCGTGAAGTGGGCACGGGCCCCGATGGCTGCCCCGCGCACTGGTGAAAGGCGACGCACCTCACCATCGGGCTACCGATCATGAGATGCAGCTTTTGCCCCGGTCAGCCACCGAGGGGGAGCAACAGCGGCTGACCGGTGACGATCCGTGAGCTCGGCCCGAGCCCGTTGAGGTCCGCGACGCGGCTCACCGCCTCACGAGGGTCCATGCCGGGCAGCGCCTCGCTCGCCAGCGACCACAGCGTCTGGCCCGGCTGCACCACGACAGTCCGCGTGGTCGGTCCGTCCGAGCCCTCACTCGCGCTGGAGACCGCGCCGAGGCCCACCGACAGCACGACCAGCGTGATCATGAGCGCGAGTACGACGACGACCGTGCGACGCAGGCGCCGACCGCGGTGGGTGAGCCGGACCGGCTGGCCGGCACTGGTACGTCGGGCCGCTGCGCCAGGCGCCATCGCTGACCCGGCTGTAGGCGCTCGCCGTTCCCCTGTCGATGCCGACAGGTCCGCGGCGGACCGCACGTTGAACAGGCGGGCACCACGGGCCGGTGGACGCGGGGGGCGCTGCGGCGCGGCGCCGGTCAGGCGGGTCGAGCGCTGCGCTGCCGCCGGTCGCTGCGCAGCTGGGCGATGCGCCGTCGTCGAACGGCTCGCGCGGTGCGAAGGTGCAGCGATCGTCATGCCGGCCATCGTGGGCTCCTCGGCTTCGGCGGCCGGAAGCTGGACCGGCGCTGGTGCGGATCGTACGGTTGTTCGATCGAACGCTTGTACGAGTTCTACACCCTCAACACCCGCGTGTCCAGACCCTGGTCGTACACGTGTCGCATGGACAGGTGTTCGACCGGCGGGCAGGTGGTCGGGTGTCTCGGGCATGCCCATCACTGTGCCCGGGGGGTCCGACAGTCCCTCCCACGCGGCATCGGCGCAGGTCACGGGCCCGCTGGGGGAACCGGATGCCGCCGCCTTCGAGGTGATCACGCACCTGGCCCGCCCCGGTCGACCACGGCAGTGGGGTTGGATGCCTGTCGCGCTCACCTGGTCCGGCGCGGGTCTGCCAGCGATCTCGCGCGCCGGTCGCCCCCACGTCATGCCGTCGGCCTGGGCCTTGGAGCAGGGGTCGGGGTGGTGGTGAGACGCGGCGCGCCGTTTCGTACAACTGTTTGATGTTGTCGGTGCAAACCGCTAACGTGTCCGGTACGGAGCGAGAGCCCCGGGTCGGGCGGCAGTCGTCCGGTCGAGTTCGGCGCCGGCAAGTCCGGCGGTGAGGAGACGGTGATGGCCGGAACCACCAAGGGCGGCGCGGGCAAGGGCGGCACGAGCAAGGGCGGCGTTGTCAAGGGCAGTGCCGGCAAACCGGGAGCTGCGAAGGCCGGCACCAGCCGGGCCGCTGCCGTGAAGCGCCCCGGTGCGGCAGCCCGGCCGCCGGCCAAGAAGGTCGCCAAGCTGCCGCCTCGACCGGGTCGGCCCAAGCTCCAGCCGGAGGACCGTCTGCCGAGCCCGGACGGGCTCACGAACCGGCAGCGCACGATCCTCGAGTTCATCAAGGAGGCG
>JBDTDW010000047.1:0-6241 GCA_039922855.1 Candidatus Nanopelagicales bacterium
TGCCCAGTGTCCATGGCCCAGGAGTGAAATTGGACCCCATACGCCAGCGCAGGAAGATCGGGATGGCGAATGCGACGTACAGCCCGATCACACCGATCGACACCACGGCGTAGAACGCTACCGGTGCGCCGTTGGGTGCCTTGTAGAGGGCGGGCAACGTCAAGATGACGCCGATGATCGCCGAGACGACGACGGCGTTGACCGGCACTCTGTTCGCGTTGATCTTGGACCAGAGCTGTCCACCGGGAACGGCGCCGTCGCGGCTGAATGCGAACATCATTCGGCTGGTGGACGTCAGGCACGCTGTGGAGCAGTAGAGCTGCCCGATAGTCGATATGATCATGATGGTCTTGAAAAGCGCAGGAGAGAGCGACGTGGCGAAGATGGCCACCGCCGTGAACCCGCCGTAGTTGCCGGCTTGGGTGTTGATGTCGTCGACCCGGTTGGCCGCGAACAGGAACGCGAGCAGCAGGATCCAGCCACCGATCGCCGAGTAGAAGATCGAGCGCCAGATGCCCTTGGCAGCACCGTTAGCGGCCTCATTGGTTTCCTCAGACAGGTGAGCGGAGGCGTCATAGCCCGTGATCGTGTATTGCGTCAGCAGGAAACCGAGGGGGAGCACGAAGAACCAGAACGGGATGCCGCTCGTCCCGTCTCCGAACCCAGTGTTGTTGAATCGCTCGGTGAAGACGAACGACATGCTCTGGTGCGTGCTCGGCCCGAAGATCAGGATCAGGACCACAACAGCTGAGCCGATGACATGCCACCAGACTGAGATGTTGTTGATGAGGCCGAGGACTGAAGTCTTGAACAGGTTGAGGACGGTGATCACGATCATGACGATGACGAACCAGAAGAACTGCTGGTACAGCCCGTCGCCGCCGAAGAAGCCGGTCGCGTAGCTGTCGCTGTACAGCCCGATCGTTATGTTGAGGAACGAGGCCGCGGCGTACGCGACCGACGCGATGATGCCCAGCAGTCCGATCAGGTTGAGCCACCCGGTGTAGAAGCCAGCGCCTGGGCCGCCGAGCTTGGACGCCCACCAGTAGATCCCGGCCGACGTCGGGTACGCCGAGACCAGCTCGGACATGCAGAATCCGATCAGCAGGATGAAGGCCGACAGGATCGGCCAGCCCCAGGAGATGGCGATCGGTCCGCCGGAGTTCCAGGCCACGCCGAAGGTTGTGAAGCAGCCGGCCAGGATCGAGATGATCGAGAACGAGATGGCGAAGTTCTGGAAGCCGGACCAGCGACGGTCCAGCTCTTGCTTGTAGCCGAGCTCTGCGAGCCTTTGCTCGTCGGCGTTCAGCGTGCCGGTCTTGGGGGTGTCAGCCACGGGTGTCCCCTCCCTCGGGAACGTCTATCGTTGTTGCCCTGCGGCCGGCGGCCGAGGTCTCATGATCGTCAGTGTGGCGTTGTGGCGTCGCCTTGTCGTGCGACACGCCTTGTCGTGCCAGACGCCTTGTCCGGCAACGACGTTGCGCGTGGAAGCTGCGAGATCGTCGCGTGCCTCCACACACCCGGTCAGTCATCAGGAGCGGATGCCTCCTCGAGCAGTCGGGCGAAGTCGGGTCCGTCGAACTCGTACACGGCCCGGTCGTACTTCTCCATTCCCCAGGTCCAGAAGTCGAAGTCGATCGCGCTGGTCGCCTCCTGGATCGATGCCCACAGCGTCCAGCCGTACTTGCTCATGAGTCCCCACAGTCGTGCACGAGCCACAAGCGGGGTGGACCGCCGTCCGTAGTAGCTGGCGACGAGGTCGTCGAGCAGGGGTACGGGCAGAGCTGCCTCGCTCCAGATGTTGCCGAGCTCGAAGCAGGCGTCGTTGTTGCCGGCGTACTCGTAGTCGATCAGCCATAGCCGCTCCCCGTCATCGATCATGTTGCCGGCCAGCAGGTCGTTGTTGCAGGGCACCGTGGGCTCGGGGAGCCTGAGCAGCGCGTGCTCCATCGCCGTGACGCTCGTCGCATAGGAGCCGTACCCGTCCGGCAGTCGGAATCCACGTTCGGTGACAAGAGAGAGGTACGACTCCTGTATCCGGAACATGTTGAAGTCGTTGACGAAGCGTGGGCCGGCGTGCAACCTGCGGCAGGCCGCCGCTATCCGGGGCAGGTTGGCCGGCATGCGGACGTCGTCGTCGGTGAACGTGGTCCCCTCCAGGAATCCGACCACGAGGATGCTGGCGTCGGGCACGTAGTCGATGACCGGCGCCCCTGCTCCGGACTGCTCGGCCGCCACGGAATTGTGATATTCCGCGTCGCGGTCGATAGCCAGCAGCGCGCCATCCGGCGTGGACAACCGTGCGACGTAGGTGCCCTCGGGCGTGCTCACCTTGAAGTTGCGGTTGGTGATGCCACCGGTGAGCTCTTCGACCAGGTGGCGCGTGCGAAGAGCAGGCACCATGTCCAAGCGGGCCTCGATCTGCGGGTCCATCTTTGACGTGCAGGTCAGGGTCGCCGTGGGGGCACTCCCTGTCACCTGCCGCTCCCTCCCGTCTTCTCGTCGCTGTGTTCGTACCGCTGTGTGTCGGTGCAGCCACCTCGCAGCACGGTGATCGTCGTGCCGTACTGCCGGAGCGTAGACCCGCGGGCATACGCTCCGGGAGGTTTTCGGTCTAGACCGCTCGGCACGGGGGATGGGGCACTTCCGGGCGCCCTGCTCGCCACTGGCGAGGGAGTCACCTGACGGGGACGAACCAATACCGACACAAGGAGTTCGCGAGGGCTCTACAGTGAAGATGACGATCCGACCTACGGAGGCCTCATGCTCATCGCCCGTGTCATGGGATCGGCCGTGTCGACCGCCAAGGACGCCAGCCTGACCGGTCACAAGCTGCTGCTGGTGCGTGAGACGGACGCTGCCGGCACCCCGACCGGTGCAGTCTTCGTCGCCGTCGACGGAGCGGGTGCAGGAACCGGTGAGCTTGTGCTCGTGGTGACCGGGAGTGCGGCTCGCAGCACCGAGAAGAGCCGCGACAAGCCGATCGACGCCCTCGTCGTCGGGGTGCTCGACTCGATGGACATCGACGGGTCCGACGTCTTCCGCAAGGAGTAGGGCGCCATGTCGATATCACCTCGCACGGTGCTGAGCGTGGGGATCGACGTGGGAACCACGACGACTCAGGTGGTCTTCTCACAGTTGCTGCTGCACGATGTGGCCCGGGCCGGGCAGGTCCCGCGGATCCAGGTCGACGAGAAGTCGGTGCTCTACGCCGGAGAGGCGCACCGCACCCCACTCATCGCGCCGGACGAGGTCGATGCCACTGCGTTGGCGGCACTGGTACGTCAGGAGTACCAACGGGCCGGGATCACCGCCGATCAGATCGAGACCGGTGCGGTAATCATCACGGGGGAGACAGCACGCACGCGCAACGCCGACGCGATCCTTGCTGCGTTGTCGGCCGAGGCCGGTGATTTCGTGGTCACGATCGCGGGCCCGAACGCCGAGGCGCAGATCGCTGGGCGGGGCTCGGGGGCGGCACGCTGGTCGGCGGACAGGTACGAGCAGGTCACGACCGTCGACATCGGCGGCGGAACGTCCAACGCGGCGACGTTCAAGCTCGGTCGCCACCTCAGCTCCTCGGGGCTGGCGGTCGGGGGCCGGCAGGTCGAGCTCGACAGCACGGGCCGGGTGCAAAGACTGCCGCCGCCGGGTCGGTCGATCGCCGACGCGATCGGCCTCGAACTACGGGAGGGGGCCACGGCGTCGCTGGACGACCTGCGCCGGTTCTGCGACGTCATGGCGGACCTGGTGGCTGACCTGGTCACCGGCAAGGAGGTGCTGGTGGGCCATGGCCTGCAGCTGACACCCCCACTTCAGGGAGCCGAGGACTCAACGACCGTGTTCCTCACCGGCGGAGTGGGCGCGTGCTACTACGACCCGCTGCCGGTGGGCACCGTTGCCGAGGTCGCCCGGTATGGCGACGTCGGCCCGCTGCTGGCCGACGCCTTGCATCGCAACGACCGTATTCGGTCGCTCCAGGTCCGTCGGCCGCCTGAGACGCTGCGCGCCACGGTGCTCGGTGCGGCCGGACAGACCGTGACGCTGAGCGGCTCGACGATCTGGGCCGACCGGGAGCTGCTGCCACTGCGCAACTTGCCTGTGCTGCGCCCGGCGATGCCCGGACGCGCAGGTGGCCCCTCGTTCTCCGACGCAGTGCGCGAAGCATTGCTGCGCTGGGACCTCGACGATGACGCACTGGTCGCCGTGGTCGTCGACCTACCGCAGGAGCTGGGGTACGCGACCCTGTCCGGCGTCGCCGGTGAGATCGTCGCCCACCACGACGCCGGAGATCCCTCGCGCCCACTGGTCCTTGTCATGGCCCAGGACTACGCCCAGGTCCTGGGCCAGACCATCCAGGCGATCCGGCCGGGCCTACCGTTGCTGGTCATCGATCAGATCGGCCTCGGTGAGGGCGACTACATCGACATCGGGCTGCCGATGCTCGATGGCCGGGCCGTACCGCTATCCATCAAGACCTTGGTGTTCTATGACTGAGCCCAGGGTCGTCGTTGTCAGGGTCATGCTCAGAGCGGGAGGTGAGAGGTCGTGAAGCTGGCCGCCACCTTGTTCGGACACCGTTACGAGTTCGCCACCATCAAGGAGGTCCTCGCCAAGGCCAACGAGGAACGGTCCGGTGACCACCTCGCCGGCGTGGCCGCCGAGTCCGCCGCCGAACGCGTTGCAGCCAAGCAGGTCCTGGCCGAGGTGACCCTCGAGACGCTGCGGGACAACCCGTCCGTGCCGTACGACGACGACGAAGTGACGCGCGTGATCGACGACGCTGTCAACGAGACCGTCTACGCCGAGTTCAAGAGCATGAACGTCGGTGACCTGCGCGAGTGGATCCTGTCCAACAGCACCAGCGACGAGATGATCCGGCGGATGAGCCACGCCCTGACCGGGGAAATGGTCGCGGCGGTCGCCAAGCTGATGTCCAACCTCGACCTGATGCTCGGCGCATCGAAGTGTCGCGTCGTCAAGCACTGCAACAACACGATCGGCCTGCGTGGGACGCTGGGGTCGCGGTGCCAGCCGAATCACCCCACCGACTCGGTCGAAGGAATCCGCGCCAGCATCTACGAGGGCCTGAGCTACGGGTCCGGGGACAGCGTCATCGGCATCAATCCCTCCGACGACTCGGTCGGCAGCGTCTCCCGACTGCTCGAGATGACGTACGAGGTGATCACCCGCTGGGAGATCCCGACCCAGAACAGCCTGCTGTCGCATGTCTCGACCCAGATGGAGGCGATGCAGCGCGGCGCACCGGTCGGGCTTGTGTTCCAGAGCATCTCGGGCTCCCAGCTGGGCAACGAGTCGTTCGGGGTGTCGGTCGGGATGCTCGACGAGGCTCATGCACTTGCCAAGCGCTATGGCGTCGCCACCGGACCGAACCGGATGTACTTCGAGACCGGTCAGGGCTCGGAGCTCTCCGCCGACGCCCATCACGGCACCGACCAGGTCACCATGGAGGCGCGCTGCTACGGGCTCGCCAAGCGCTACGACCCGTTCCAGGTCAACACCGTGGTGGGTTTCATCGGTCCGGAGTACCTCTACGACGCGGTTCAGATCACCCGTGCCGGGTTGGAGGACCACTTCATGGGCAAGCTGACCGGGATCTCCATGGGAGTTGACGTCTGCTACACCAACCACGCCCGCGCGACCCAGAACGAGAACGAAAACCTCGCGGTGCTGCTCGCAGCGGCGGGAGTGAACTTCATCATGGGCGTGCCGATGGGCGACGACTCGATGCTCAGCTATCAGACCACGAGCTACCACGATGCCCCGAGCCTGAGACAGCTGCTCGCGCTGCGCCCGTTGCCGGAGTTCGAGGCCTGGCTGGAAGAGCTGGGACTCTGGCGCGACGGGCGGCTGACGGAGAAGGCCGGCGACCCGTCGTTCTTCCTGACACGGTGAGGAGGTGGTCATGATGGCGAACGTCTCAGCGACCGAGGTGCGAGCCGTCGTGCAGGCCGTGCTGTCCGAGCTGGGCACTGACCGCTCAGCGGTCGTCCCTGCGCCGGCCGCTCCTCCACCGGCTCCGCCGGAACCGCTGCCACCTCGGCCCGCACCGATGACCGGACCGACCCGCAGCACCACCACTGCCAAGTCCGGCAGCGGCACGGACATCGACGTCGCCGACCCCACCGTCCCGAGCGCTCGACACATCGCCGGAATCCGCGAGCCGATCAACCCCTCGGGGCTGGACAACCTGATGGCCTCCACGACCGCGCGGATCGGG
>JBDTDW010000048.1:0-3221 GCA_039922855.1 Candidatus Nanopelagicales bacterium
ACCTCCGACGACCCGACCCGATACCGGGTCGAGGCCGAGCTGGAGGCCTGGAAGCTCAAGGACCCCATCGCTCGGGTGCGTGCCTACCTCGCGCGAAACGGGTTCGCGGACCACGACTTCTTCGACGCCGTCGAGGCTGAGGCCGAGGAGCTGGCGGTCCGGCTGCGGGCTGGTTGCCGTGCGCTGCCCGATCCGCAGATCGACTCGATCTTCGAGCACGTGTATGCCGCCTCGCACCCCCTGGTCGAGACTGAACGCGCCGAGACGGCCGCGTATCACGCGTCGTTCCACGATGCAGGCGCTGCCGGCCACGCACATCACGGACATGGTGCGGCCGTGGCGGGAGGGCAGCACTGATGACCGTGCTCACGATGGCGAAGGCTCTCAACGCGGCACTGCGCTGGTCCTTGGACACCGACCCCAAGGTGCTGCTGATGGGAGAGGACATCGGCAAGCTCGGTGGCGTCTTCCGGGTCACCGACGGGCTGCAGAAGGACTTCGGCGAAAGTCGTGTCATCGATACTCCCCTCGCCGAGAGCGGCATCGTGGGCGCCGCAGTCGGGCTCGCGATGCGGGGATACCGCCCGATCGTGGAGATCCAGTTCGACGGGTTTGTCTTTCCCGCGTTCGATCAGATCACGACCCAGGTCGCGAAACACAATGCCCGCTCGTCGGGTCGTACTCCCATGCCCATCACGATCCGGATACCGTACGGCGGCGGTATCGGCGCGGTTGAGCACCACAGCGAGTCGCCGGAGGCGTACTTCGCACACACCGCTGGCCTGCGGGTGATGAGCCCGTCGAACCCGGCCGATGCGTACCTGATGTTGCGGCAGGCCATCACCGGTCAGGACCCCGTGGTGTTCCTGGAGCCCAAACGCCGGTACTGGGACAAGGGCGATGTCGACGAGACGCTCGATATCGTCACTGCGGCACCGGCTTCTGAGGCACGCGTGGTGCGACAAGGCACCGACGTGACGGTGGCCTGCTACGGGCCGATGGTACGGACGTGCCTGGAGGCGGCAACTGCGGCCGAACGGGAGGGTCGTTCACTCGAGGTCATCGACCTGCGTTCGATCTCCCCACTCGATGTCGACACGGTGGCGCAGTCGGTGCGGCGCACGGGGCGGCTCGTGGTCGTGCACGAGGCGCCGGTGTTCCTCGGGCTGGGTGCTGAGCTCGCGGCCCGCATCACCGAGATGTGCTTCTACTCCTTGCAGTCCCCGGTGATCCGGGTCGGTGGGTACCACAGCCCGTACCCTCCGTCCAAGGTCGAAGAGGACTACCTCCCGGACCTCGACCGTGTCCTCGATGGCGTCGACCGCGCCCTGGCCTGGTGAGGTGGCGATGAGCGATCAGGTGTTCCTGCTTCCGGATGTAGGAGAGGGACTGACCGAGGCCGAGATCCTCACCTGGCACGTCAAGGTCGGTGACGAGGTCGTCGTCAACCAGACGATCGTCGAGATCGAGACGGCGAAGGCGGCCGTGGAGTTGCCGTGCCCGTACGCCGGCGTCGTCGGTGCCCTGCACGCCGCGGCGGGGGATGTCGTGGAGGTGGGCACCCCGATCCTCACGATCGTGGTCGCCGACGCTGAGGGCGCGGGCACCGAGCCGCCCAGCTCCGAGCTGCCTGGATCTGTGCCGGCGCTGTCGTCGCCTGGCGCCGTGGCGCCTGCCCCGAAGCGCGAGGCCGTGCTGGTGGGATACGGCGTACGCGACACCACTGGTGCGACGCGTCGCCCCCGGGTCGCCGCGCTGACACCTCAGGGAACCACCACGCCGGAAGCCGGCCCGCCCGGTGAGGCAGTCAAGCCGGTGCGTCACGGTGGGCTGGAGGTGGGACGCCACGCCGAGGAGCTGCTGTCCCGGCAGAGCCCGGTGCTGGCCAAGCCACCGGTGCGCAAGCTCGCACGGGACCTCGGGGTGGACCTGGCTGTCGTAGACCCGACCGGGGTCGGCGGGGTCGTCACCCGAGCCGACGTGGAACGCGCCTCAGCGCGGGGATCGGTTGCACTGCAGTCACTATCGGGTTCGCCAGGCCGTACCCACGTGGTTACCGAACGCGAGGAGCGGGTACCGGTCCGCGGTGTGCTGCGGTCCATGGCCGATGCCATGGTGCGCAGCGCGTTCACCGCGCCGCACGTCACCGAGTGGGTGCAGGTCGATGTCACCCGCACGATGGCCCTGGTTGACCGGCTGAAGAAGGCACCCGAGCTCGAGGGCGTGCGGGTGTCCCCGCTGCTGCTCGCTGCTGCGGGTCTGGTGCAAGCCGTACGCCGTCACCCTCGTGCCAATGCGACGTGGGACGAGGACGCGAACGAGGTCGTCATCAAGCACTACGTCAACCTCGGGATCGCGGCGGCGACACCGCGGGGGCTGGTCGTCCCCAACATCAAGGACGCCGAACAGCTCACCCTGCCCGAGCTCGCCGCGGAGCTGCAGGGGCTCGTCGAGACGGCCCGCGCGGGTCGTACCACTCCCGCCGCGCTGGCCGGCGGCACCATCACGATCACGAACGTGGGGGTGTTCGGTGTCGACGGCGGCACCCCGATCCTCAACCCCGGGGAGTCCGCGATCCTGTGCCTGGGCCAGGTGGCGCTTCGTCCCTGGGTCCACAAGGGCAAGGTCCGCCCTCGCCAGGTGATGGAGCTGACCCTCTCGTTCGACCACCGCCTGGTGGACGGCGCCCTAGGTTCACAAGTACTCGCCGACGTCGCCGCGTACCTCCGCGACCCCGAGCTGGCACTGGCCCTGCGCTGAGCGGCAGCCCCCCTGCATGCACGTGTGGACGCAGCCGAACGGGTGACACATCCGACCCACCCGACATGCTGTGGTCTTGATCCACTGGCCGGGCTGATATAGCGTTCGCGCGGGTTTGGGCCCTATCAGGCTGTTTGGGACTTCCCAGGTTGTCTGTTCCCTACCACCACGACGGAGCACCGTGCGCGCGTTCAGTTGGATGTCGGCGGCCGTGGTGGTCGCCGTCGTTACGTGCGTGGTAGCCCCGGCGGCACACGCTGACACGATCCTGCCGACGGTCCCGGCACCGGTCACCTTGCAGGTGAACGGCATCCTGCAGGCTCCCGCCTTCTGGAACAACGGGTACTGCGCCACTGCAACGGTCCCGGCAGCGGCGGGAGCGCTCGGTGTGGTGTTCGTGACTGGCACTGACCCGGTGCCCACCGCGCCTTCACCGGTTGACCCACGACAGATCAGCCCGC
>JBDTDW010000049.1:0-6142 GCA_039922855.1 Candidatus Nanopelagicales bacterium
AGTGCAGCATACTCTACGCTGAGATCAATCGTACACTCTGCGACGACTCGCAAAATTCTTTGCGATGGCATCACCACTACTGGGATCCTGATGGCCGACGCCGACGTCGACGGCCAGCACATCCGCACGCTGCTTCTCACCTTCCTGTTCCGCTACATGCGCCCGCTCGTGGAGGCAGGCAATGTCTACTTCGCCCAGCCACCGCTGTACAAGATCAAGTGGCCAGGGAAGGAACCCGCGCAGTACGCGTACTCCGACCAGGAGCGCGACGGCCTGATCGCGCTCGGTGTCGAGGCGGGCAAGCGGTTGCCGAAGGAGGACGGGATCCAGAGATTCAAGGGCCTCGGGGAGATGCCGGCCAAGGAGCTGTGGGAGACCACGATGGATCCCGATGCTCGGGTCCTCGTACGCGTCACTCTCGACGACGCGGCCGCCGCCGACGAGCTCTTCTCAGTCCTCATGGGAGAGGACGTCGAGCTGCGCCGCTCGTTCATCCAGCGCAACGCCAAGGACGTCAGGTTCCTGGACATCTAGCCGGTCGACAGGTCCCAGACCCATTGGCCCGTAAGACGAAAGGATCACCATCATGTCCGATGACACCACCTCGACCCCAGGACCTGAGGGCACGGAGACGATCGTCGGCCAGGTGCCGGCGACGGCCGTGACCGACTCGTCCGGAGGGGCGGGGGTGCCACCCCAGGACCTGACCCCGACCACCGGCGGCGACGACTACGACCGCATCGAGCTCGTCGACATCCAGGTCGAGATGCAGCGCTCGTACCTCGACTATGCGATGAGCGTCATTGTCGGCAGGGCGCTGCCGGACGTGCGCGACGGGCTCAAGCCGGTGCACCGCCGGATCCTCTACGCGATGTACGACGGGAACTACCGCCCCGACCGTGGCTACTCCAAGTGCGCGCGTGTGGTCGGCGCTGTCATGGGCGACTACCACCCGCACGGGGACGCCTCCATCTACGACGGTCTGGTACGACTGGCCCAGCCGTGGTCCTTGCGCTACCCGCTCATCGACGGCAACGGAAACTTCGGTTCTCCTGGCAACGATCCTGCCGCTGCCATGCGCTACACCGAGTGCCGGCTGGACCCGCTCGCGATGGAGATGATGCGTGACATCGACGAGGACACCGTCGACTTCACGCCCAACTACGACGGGCGCGCACAAGAGCCGGTCGTGCTTCCGAGTCGTTTCCCCAACCTGCTGGTCAATGGCAGCTCGGGCATCGCGGTGGGCATGGCCACGAGCATCCCGCCGCACAACTTGCGCGAGGTCGCCAGCGGGGTGCAGTGGCTGCTGAGCAACCCGACCGCGACGTCCGAGGAGCTGCTCACCGCGTTGCTCGAGCGGATCAAGGGACCGGACTTCCCCACCCGTGGCCTGATCGTGGGCCGGCGCGGCTTCGAGGAGGCCTATCGAACCGGACGCGGTTCGGTGACCATGCGTGCGGTCGTCGAGGTCGAGGAGATCAACAACCGCACCTGCCTGGTGGTGTCCGAGCTGCCGTACCAGGTCAACCCTGACAACCTGGCACTCAAGATCGCCGATCTGGTCAAGGACGGCCGGGTCGCCGGCATCGCCGACGTACGGGACGAGGGCAATGAGCGCAAGGGCCAGCGCCTGGTCATCGTGCTCAAGCGCGACGCTGTCGCCAAGGTGGTGCTCAACAACCTCTACAAGCACACGCAGCTGCAGGACACGTTCGGCTGCAACATGTTGGCGCTGGTGGACGGGGTGCCGCGGACCTTGCGGCTCGACGAGTTCGTTCGCCACTACGTGGTCCACCAGATCGAGGTCATCAGGCGGCGCACCAGATTCCGGCTGCGTAAGGCCGAGGAGCGAGCCCATATCCTGCGTGGCCTGGTAAAGGCGCTGGACCAGCTCGACGAGGTCATCGCACTGATCCGCCGGTCGCCATCGGCGGAAGAGGCTCGCGGTGCGTTGATGATGCTGCTCGACATCGACGAGCTGCAGGCCACCGCGATCCTGGACATGCAGCTACGGCGGCTAGCTGCCTTGGAGCGGCAGCGGATCATCGACACGCTGGCCGAGATCGAGGCCGAGATCGCCGAGCTGCGCGCGATCCTGGCCAGCGAGGAGCGGCAGCGCACGATCGTGTCCGAGGAGCTGGTGGCCGTCGTCGACAAGCACGGTGACGAGCGCCGCACCCGCGTCATCGCGGCGGAGGGTGAGATGTCCGACGAGGACCTCATCGCGGAGGAGGACGTCGTCGTCACGATCACCCGTGGCGGCTATGCCAAGCGGACCCGCACGGACAACTATCGGGCGCAGCGGCGCGGCGGGAAGGGAGTCCGTGGAGCCCAGCTTCGCGGCGACGACGTCGTCGAGCACTTCTTCGTCACGACCACGCACCACTACCTGCTGTTCTTCACGAACCTGGGTCGGGTATACCGGGCGAAGGCGTACGAGCTGCCGGACACGAACCGTGACGCGCGCGGACAGCACGTCGCGAACCTTCTCGCGTTCGCCCCCGACGAGCAGATCGCCCAGGTCCTCGACGTCCGCGACTACGACCACGTCCCGTACCTGGTCCTGGCCACCCGTGGTGGCATCGTCAAGAAGACCAGACTGACCGACTTCGACTCCAACCGCAGCGGCGGGGTCATCGCCATCAACCTGCGGGAGGGCGACGAGCTGATCAGTGCCCAGCTCGTCGACCAGGACGTCGACCTTCTGATGGTCAGCCGCCGAGGCATGTCGGTGCGTTTCACGGCTGACGACCAGACCCTGCGTCCGATGGGCCGGGCCACGTCCGGGGTCATCGGTATGCGGTTCCGTGACGGTGACGAGCTGCTGGCGATGGACGTCGTCGAGCCGGACTCGTACGTCGTCACGGTCACTGACGGCGGCTTCGCCAAGCGCACCGCCGTGTCGGATTGGCGCTCCATGGGCCGCGGGAACCTCGGGGTCCGTGCCATGAGGCTGGTCGAGGAGCGCGGCTCGCTGGTCGGCGCCCTCGTCGCTCTGGAGGACGACGAGGTCTACGCGGTGGCCAGCGACGGGATTGTCATCCGGACCAGGGTTGCCGAGATCCGGGCCACTGGTCGGGACACAATGGGCGTGCAGCTGATGAACGTCGGCGACGCCACGATTGTTGCGGTGGCCAAGGGCGAGGCCGGCACCGACGACGACGAGGACGACACCGAGGACGGCGCCGACGCCGTCGAAGGCGCCGCCACGAGCGATGACTCAGGCTCGCCCGCAAGGCCGGCAGGGCCTTCCTCGGCTACCGTGACCGAAGAGACCGAGCCCGATGCGCCCCAGTCGGGCCGTGAGGGCACCTGAGCAGACGAGCAGGAGGCAGGACCATGGACGTCACCCGTGACGGCCCCGGTCTGTCTCCGGCCCCGGCCCGGCTCGGCGGATCTCGACCGGCTGATGGCCCTCCAGGCGCGGGGCGTCCGCCGGGGATCCCGACCGGCGCGCCGAGCTCTGCGCCCACCACGCGGGTGACAGAGCCGGCCGACCGTACCGGGTCGGGGACTGCGGCCCCGCGCCGGCAGGGCGTCGTGCGCTCACCTGGCCCGAGGCGCGCGCGGCTGCTGCTGACCAGACTCGATCCGTGGTCGGTGATGAAGACGTTCTTCATGATCTCGATCGCCGTTGCCATCGTGATGCTCGTGGCGATCGCGGTGCTGTGGTGGACCCTCGATGTGACCGGGGTGTTCAGTGCGGTCAACCGCAGCGTGGACGACATCGCCGGGACCAGCACCTCGACGCTCGACTTCCTGTCCGTGGTCGGCTTCGGCCGGATCATGGGAGTGTCGCTGCTGCTCGCGGCGGTGGAGGTCGTGCTCGTCTCGGCGATGGCGACCTTGTTCGCGTTCCTCTACAACCTGACCGTGGGATTCACCCGCGGCCTGGAGGTCACCCTCACCGAGGACAGTTGAGGCGGCCCGTTTCGGTCCGGCGCCGTGATCGGGTAGCCTGCTGCGGCACCTCGAACCGGTTCGCCGGTGGGCGCACGGGCCTATAGCTCAGACGGTTAGAGCGCTTCCCTGATAAGGAAGAGGTCGGTGGTTCAAGTCCACCTAGGCCCACCCGGTTCGTCCCCCGATCAGATGAGGTATGGCGATGAAGAAGCTGCTGCTGCTCGGACTGCTCGCGGGCGTGGGCTACGCCGTGTATCGCCAACTGTCCAGCAGCCGGCTGGAGCAGGACCTCTGGAGCGAGGCGACCGCCTCGCCGGACCTGCGCTGATCTCGGCTGGTTCGTCCGGGACCGTCCCGGGGCCTTAGCTCAGCTGGTAGAGCGCTGCCTTTGCAAGGCAGATGTCAGGAGTTCGAATCTCCTAGGCTCCACGCCGTACCACCGACGCCGGCTCGGCGAGCGGTCGCCTGGTGACATGGCAGAATTCCCCCGTGACTACCTATGCGACGCTCCACACCAACCGCGGCGACATCAACATCGAGCTGTTCGAGAACCAGGCCCCCAAGACTGTGCGCAACTTCACCGAGCTGGCGGAGGGCACCCGGGAGTGGACTCACCCACGCAACGGCAAGCAGACGAACACAAAGCTGTACGACGGCACCGTCTTCCACCGGGTCATCGGTGGCTTCATGATCCAGGGCGGTGACCCGCTAGGACAAGGGATCGGGGGTCCGGGCTACCAGTTCGCCGACGAGTTCCACCCCGAGCTGAGCTTCGACCGCCCGTACCTGCTCGCGATGGCCAATGCCGGGCCCGGCACGAACGGCTCACAGTTCTTCATCACGGTCGGGCCGACCCCACACCTGAACTTCAAGCACTCGATCTTCGGCGAGGTCGCCGACGAGGCGAGCCGGCAGGTCGTCGACTCGATCGCGACGACTCCGACGGGGACCCATGACCGGCCGGTCGAGGACGTCGTCATCGAGTCGGTGACCATCGCGCGTGGCGACGCCTGACGCGGTCGGAGCACCGGTCGCTTCTTACTGCTACCGGCACGGTGACCGGGAGGCGTACGTCCGCTGCTCGCGCTGTAAGCGGGTGATCTGCCCGGACTGCATGACGGCTGCGGCGGTGGGTTTCCAGTGCCCGGACTGCGTAGAGCAGGGCCGGGCCTCGGTGCGCACCGTAGGCGGTCGCTTCGGGGGAGCGATCGATGCCAGGACGTCGGTGACGGTGTCACTGATCGCGCTGTGCGTTGTGACGTACGGCGTCGAGTGGGTCCTCGGGGTCAACCAGGTCGTCGGCGACTACGGGTCCTGGCCGGTTGCGATCGCGCTGGACGGGCAGCACTGGCGGCTGTTCACGGCCATGTTCTTGCACCTGAACCTGCTGCACCTGCTGTTCAACATGTACATCCTGTACCTGGTCGGTCGGCAGTTGGAGCTCATCTTCGGCCATGCGCGCTATCTCGCGCTGTTCCTGATCGCCGGATTCGGGGGCAGCGTCGCGTCGTACGTGTTCAGCGAGCCGAACACGGTCAGCGCAGGCGCGAGCGGTGCGATCTTCGGGCTCATGGGCGCGCTGGTCGTCGCCGGTCATGCCGCGCGGGCGGACATCAACCAGGTGCTGGTCCTGATCGCGATCAACCTCGCGTTCGGGTTCGTGGTCGGCGGCATCGACTGGCGGGCCCACCTCGGCGGCCTCGTCACGGGTGCGCTCGTGGCGGGGGTACTGACGTACGCGCCGCGCAACCAGCGCACGCTCGTGCAGGTCGCCGGCTGTGCGGTCGTGGTGGCACTGCTGGTCGGAACCGTCGTGATGCGCGACAACGCATTGCTGAACCTGGCGAACCAGTTCGTCGGTTAGCGCAAAGGCCGAGCGGAGTTGTCCACAACTCTCTCCACAGCTGGGGACGAATCACACAACTGTCATTACAGAGCGATGTCAGTTGCCGGGACGCCGACTGCCTTGGTCACCCCTTTGGGACGATCAAGGCAGTTCAACTGCCATGATCTTCCCCTTGGGAAGAATCCTGCAGTTGCTGGTGGGGGCTGCCGTCAGCGCCAGCGGGTGGAGAGGCCGAAGCCGACGCCGATGAGGCCAAACCCGATGATGATGTTGAGCCAGCCGATGGCGTTCATGATCGGAATCTGGTCCCCGGCGATGTAGAACACCACGATCCACAGCAGGCCGACGACGAACAGCACGATCATGGTGGGGGCCAGCCAGGCCGGGGAC
>JBDTDW010000050.1:0-5537 GCA_039922855.1 Candidatus Nanopelagicales bacterium
GAGAGTGCATGCGCCGCTATGGCGCCGACGTCGCAGCGGCGTCCTGGGACTCGGTCATCTTCGACGTGCCTGGCCAGGACCATCTGCAACGGGTGCCCACCCTCGAGCCGCTGCGAGGGACCAAGGCACACGTGGGCCAGCTGCTCGACGCGAGCCCCACGGCCGTGGAGCTGCTCGCCGCGCTAGCCCAGTAACAGTGAGGCCGACAATCGCAGCGAACCGGGGAAGTACCGTGGCCGCGAACCGGCGGGAGGGGCCCCACCACCGGTCGCAGCCGCGCTGGTCCCCGCTCTCGCATAGGGTCGAACCGTACGGGTTCGATCACACGGACCAGTCTCTCGTGGAGGTTGCCATGGCGACGCGCGACAGCGGTGACCAGCAGAAGGTCTCTCGTTCCCAGGACGAAGCCGAGGTGGACGAGGCGCCGGAGGCGAGCAGCGACCTCGCCGAGCGCAAGGCGGCCCTCGACGACGACATCGATTCGATCCTCGCCGACATCGACGACGTCCTGGAGACCAACGCCGAGGAGTTCGTACGAGGCTTCGTACAGAAGGGCGGCCAGTAGTGCCTGCGCCGAACGAGCGTCGCCAGGGAGCGGCGTGAGCGAGTTTCGCCGCGGCCGGGGGAGTGGCACCGGGTTGCCGGACGCGTACCTGGCCACCGGTTCGAGCTCGTTCACCGAGTTCCTCGCCGCGCATGACCCGTCACTGCTCCCAGGTGCCGGGCTCACCTACGCCTCGGGTGTACCCCCGGTTCAGGCACCGCACGGGACGACCGTGGTGGCGCTGACCTTCCCCGGTGGTGCGGTGATGGCCGGCGACCGCCGCGCCACTATGGGCAACATCATCGCCCAGCGCGACATCGAGAAGGTGTTCCAGGCCGACGAGTGGTCGTGCGTGGGCATCGCAGGGACAGCGGGGATCGCCGTCGAGATGGTCCGGCTCTTCCAGGTCGAGCTCGAGCATTACGAGAAGATCGAGGGCGTAACACTGTCGTTGGAGGGCAAGGCGAATCGGCTCTCGATCATGCTGCGGGGCAACCTGACCATGGCGATGCAGGGCCTCGCCGTGATCCCGATGTTCGCCGGCCATGACGAGGACTCCGGCCAGGGTCGCATCTTCGGCTACGACGTCACCGGTGGTCGCTACGAGGAGCATCGCCACCACGGCATCGGGTCCGGCTCGATGTTCGCGCGTGGGTCCTTGAAGAAGTTGTGGCGCGAGGACCTGCGTCCCGAGCAGGCCGTCGAGGTCGCGCTCGAGGCGTTGTACGACGCCGCCGATGACGACTCGGCGACCGGCGGACCCGACCTGGCGCGCGGGATCTTCCCCGTCGTGGCCCAGGTCGATGCCGACGGGTTCCGTCGCTGGGGCGAGGAAGAGCTCGACCCGATCGTGCGCTCGCTCGTGGCTCGGCGCAGTGAAAGACCGGACGGTCCCGTCGTACCCGTGTCGGAGGTCTGATCGTGAGCGTCCCGTTCTACGTGTCGCCCGAGCAGATCATCAAGGACAAGGCCGACTTCGCCCGCAAGGGCATCGCGCGCGGTCGAAGCGTCGTGGTGATGCAGTACGTCAGCGGTATCTTGTTCGTCGCGGAGAACCCGAGTCGGGCCCTGCACAAGATCAGCGAGATCTACGACCGCATCGCGTTCGCCGCGGTCGGTAAGTACAACGAGTTCGAGAACCTGCGGGTCGCCGGGGTCCGGCTGGCCGACGTGCGCGGCTACTCGTACGACCGACGTGACGTCACCTCTCGGTCCCTGGCCAACGCCTACGCCCAGACACTGGGGACGATCTTCACCGAGACGGCGAAGCCGTACGAGGTCGAGCTGACCGTGGCCGAGGTAGGTGCCACGGCGGCCGACGACCAGCTGTATCGGCTCACGTTCGACGGCTCGGTGGCCGACGAGCACGGATTCGTCGCGATGGGCGGGTCGGCCGAGCCGATCACGGCGGCGTTGTCGGAGCGGTGGAACGAGAACGCGACGCTGGAGGCGTCCCTTGCCACGGCCGTCGACCTGCTGGCCACCCACGGTGCTGCGCCGGCGACGACCGCAGACAGTACCCCGCGACGCACCCTGACCCCGGCGCAGCTCGAGGTCGCGATCCTGGACCGCACCCGGCCGCGGCGTACGTTCCGGCGCGTGAACGGGCAGCGACTGGCCGACCTGCTCGGCGTCGTGGACGACAGCGACGAGGCCGCCGGCGACCCCAACTGAGTCACCTCGGCCAGAGCGACGCACCCGCGCCGCGGCGCTCCATGTAGCCCGTACGCCTCGTTGCTGCCTAGATTGGAGGGGTGGAGCGACGCATCTTCGGCATCGAGACCGAGTACGGCGTGACGTGCACGTTCCGCGGGCAGCGGCGGCTGTCTCCCGATGAGGTGGCCCGGTACCTCTTCCGGCGGGTCGTGTCGTGGGGCCGGAGCAGCAATGTGTTCCTGCGCAACGGAGCACGGCTGTACCTCGACGTCGGGAGCCATCCGGAGTACGCGACACCGGAGTGCGACGACATCCTCGATCTGGTGGCACATGACAAGGCCGGCGAGCGGATCCTGGAGAGCCTGCTGGTCGACGCGGAGCACAGGCTGCGGGAGGAGGGCATCGCCGGGGACGTCTACCTGTTCAAGAACAATACTGACTCAGCGGGAAACTCTTACGGCTGTCACGAGAACTACCTGGTCGGGCGGCAGGGGGAGTTCTCCCGACTTGCCGACGCCCTCATCCCGTTCCTCGTGTCGCGCCAGATCATGGTCGGGGCGGGCAAGGTGCTGCAGACCCCGCGGGGCGCTGTCTACAGCGTCAGCCAGCGTGCGGAGCACATCTGGGAGGGGATCAGCAGCGCCACCACCCGGTCCCGGCCGATCATCAACACCCGCGACGAGCCGCACGCCGACGCCGAGCGGTACCGACGCCTGCATGTGATCGTCGGGGACTCGAACATGAGCGAGACGACGACGATGCTGAAGATCGGCTCGGCAGACCTCGTGCTCCAGATGATCGAGCACGGCACCGTGCTGCGCGACATGACCTTGGAGAACCCGATCCGCGCGATCCGGGAGATCAGTCACGACCCCACCGGGCAGAAGACGGTACGGCTGGCCAACGGGCGCGAGCTGTCGGCGCTGCAGATCCAGTCGGAGTACTACGAGCGCGCCGCCGACTTCGCGCAGCGCCGGGGCATTCAGGACCACAGGGTCCACGGGCGCGTCCTGGACCTGTGGGGCCGTGCGCTCGAGGCCATCCGTGTGGGGGACCTCAGTGCGATCGAGCGGGAGATCGACTGGGTCATCAAGCTGCGACTGCTGGAGCGCTACATGGCCAAGCACTCCCTGGCGCTGTCCAGCCCGCGGATCGCCCAGCTGGACCTCGCGTATCACGACATCAGCCGCGGCCGGGGTCTGTACTACCTGCTGGCGCAGAAGGGAGCAGTCGCACGGGTCACGACCGACCTTGCGTCGTTCCAGGCCAAGAGCGTCCCGCCGCAGAGCACCCGGGCCAAGCTGCGCGGCGACTTCATCAAGCGGGCCCAGGAGCGCCGTCGCGACTTCACGGTCGACTGGGTCCACCTCAAGCTCAACGACCAGGCCCAGCGCACCGTGCTGTGCAAGGATCCGTTCCGCAGTGTCGACGAGCGGGTCGACAAGCTCATCGCCAGCATGTGAGCCGATTGGGTTGGATGATCTCCAATGGAGACCATCCAACCCAATTCCGGTCCCAGTGGCGGCGTGTCTTCGCTGCACGATCTCCAATGGAGATCATCCGACCGAGTTCCGGTCCCGATGCCGGCGTGTCGTCACTGCACGATCTCTTGTGAGGGCCCGGGGTCAGGGCTTGGTCCCGACGGCGAAGATCCGGCGGAAGGCGAACATGGTCGTGCCGTCCAGGGCGGGGTACGCCGAGCGCAGGGCCGCGGCGTAGTCCCGTTCGAACCGCGCCGCGTCGGTGGGGATCAGCGCTGCCAGCACCGGTCGTAGTGCGGTGCCCCGCACCCACTCCAGGACGGGGTTCTCACCGACCAGGACGTGTTGGTACGTCGTCTCCCACACGTCTGCGGACATGCCCTCGTCCACCAGCAGCTGGGCGTAGCGGTCCGGCTCGAGCACGGCGTCGGGGTGTCGCAGGACCCCGTCGAGCCGCCGCGCCCACCGCGGGGACTCGGCCAGCTCGCGCATCAGCCGGTGCGACGGGTTGCCGAAGTTGCCTGGCACCTGCCAGGCCAGCCACGCACCATCTGGCAGGCCCCGGGCCCAGCGCCGCAGCATGTCGGGATGCCCGGGCACCCACTGCAGTGCCGCGTTGCTGACCACGACATCGGTGTCCTGGCTCGGAGCCCAGTCCGCGATGTCGGCCACTTGCAGGTCCACGCCCGTCCCGACCGGCCAGCTGGCGATCATCTCCGGCGACGAGTCGATCCCCTCGACCACGGCGCCGGGCCAGCGCCGGAGCAGGTCGTGGGTCAACGTGCCCTGACCGCAACCCAGGTCGACCACCCGCCGTGGGGAAGTGACGCCGATCCGGTCGACCAGCTCGTGGAAGGGCCGGCTGCGCTCGCCCTCGTAGCGGACGTACACCTGGGGATCCCACGCCATGGCTGCTCCACCTCCCACGCCGGGGCAACACGTCCCATGACTGCCGCGCGTCGGTCGAACAGCACGGCTGTGCAGCACCTTAGGATCCCTGCGACACCCATGCGAGGGAGCTAGCCGAGATGGCACTGGACAAGCCCGAGATCGACTTCATCGACGGACCTGCCCCGGTCGAGCTCGTCATCACCGACCTGGTGGTCGGGGACGGTGCCGAGGCCGTACCCGGCGCGACGGTGCTCGTGCACTACCTCGGGGTCGACTTCGAGTCCGGCGAGCAGTTCGACGCGAGCTGGGACCGCGGCGAGCCGATCGAGTTCCCGTTGCGCGGGCTCATCCAGGGCTGGCAGGACGGCATCCCGAGCATGAAGGTGGGTGGGCGCCGCCAGCTGGTCATCCCGCCGCGCCTGGCGTACGGCGAGTCCGGCGGGCACCGCCTGGCGGGTAAGACGCTCGTGTTCGTGATCGATCTGCTCGCGGTACGAGGCTGAGCCGCCTGCCGCCACCGACGACACCAGCGGCAGGACACGACCACCCTTCGGGAGCCCGATGAGCCAGGCGCAGCGCACCGAGCGGCTGCTCAACCTGCTGTTCGTGCTGATGTCCTCGAGCCGGCCGGTGGCCAAGTCCCGGATCCGGCAGGCGCTCGATGACTACGCCGCCAGCCCGACCGACGACGCGTTCGAGCGGATGTTCGAGCGTGACAAGGAGGAGCTGCGCTCGATGGGCATCCCCATCGAGACCGTCGAGGGCACCGTGGGCGCCGGCGGGATCGACGGCTACCGGGTCCGAGGCGACGAGTACGCACTGCCGGAGATGCGTTTCACCGCGGCCGAGCTGACGGTCCTCGGGCTGGCAGCCCGGGTCTGGGAACAGGCCAGCCTGGGCCCGGCGGCCCGCAGCGCGCTGCGCAAGCTCGAGGCGTC
This sequence comes from Candidatus Nanopelagicales bacterium, assembly GCA_039922855.1. GTDB lineage: Bacteria > Actinomycetota > Actinomycetes > S36-B12 > CAIYMF01 > JAFIHG01. The sequence continues at coordinate 5,511 of JBDTDW010000050.1, forward strand.
CGGCGAGGTCGTACGCCTCGACCCGGC
>JBDTDW010000051.1:0-5601 GCA_039922855.1 Candidatus Nanopelagicales bacterium
AGTCCGTGGTCCTGCCGCTGCTGGTCCCGGACTCCCCCACCGTGGTCTGGTGGCCGGGGACACCGCCGCCCGTCCCCTCCCAGGACCCGGTCGGCGCGTTGGCGCAGCGTCGCATCACCGATTGCGCCGCGGTACCGCGACCTCTGGCGGCACTCGAGCTGCGCCGGCAGTCGTACGTGGCAGGGGACACGGACCTGTCGTGGACCCGTACCACCCCGTGGCGGGCCTTGCTCGCCTCGGTGCTGGACCAGCCGCACGAGGCGATCGAGTCCGTACGGGTGGAGTGTCAGTCGTCCAACCCCTCCGGGGTGCTGCTGGCTGCTTGGTTGCGACGGGCCTTGGCGCTGCCGGTCCAGCTCGTCGCGTCCCGTGGGCCCGGCGTCACCGCGGTGACGGTCACGACGACCGGCGGGGACATCGCGGTGAGCCGGCCCGACGGCAGGGTCGCCACGATCTCCCGGCCGGAGTTCCCCGACCGGGAAGCCGCGCTGCACCGGCGCACCACAGAGATGCTCATCGCCGAGGAGCTGCGGCGCCTGGATCCTGACGAGATCTATGGCGAGACGCTGGCCGCCTTGGCCGATCCGCAGGCTGCTGCGCCGAGGAAGTCCTCCAAGTCGTCGGCGGCGCCGGCCGGACCCTCGGCGCCACCCGCGAAGGCACCGGACTCCCGGGCACGGGCCTCGGGCGAAGACGGGGCCGACAACGGCGCCGGCACCTCCTCCGCGTCCCGGCGAAAGAGCGACCTATGAGCACCCCGGAGATCGTGGTGCGCCCTGACGCCGCCACCCTGGCGGAGTCGATCGCGGCCCGCCTGGTGGCACGGATCGCCGAGGTGCAGTCCGGGCGTCCGACCGCGTCGCTGTGCCTGACGGGAGGGACCATCGGCATCGCCTTGCTGGCGGCGGTGGCGAAGTCGCCTGCGCGCGATGCGGTCGACTGGTCCCGGCTGGACCTGTGGTGGGGGGACGAGCGCTACCTGCCGGCCGATAACCCCGAGCGCAATGTCGAGCAGGCCAGGACAGCGTTGCTGGACGGCGTACCGCTGGATCCGGCACGCGTTCACCCGATGGCAGCGGCCGGGACGTACGCCAGCGTGGAGGACGCGGCGGCGGCGTACGCGCGGGAACTGGCGGGCGCGGCCCACGCCCAGCAGCTGGCGACGTCGCCGTCCTTCGACGTGTGCCTGCTCGGGATCGGGCCAGAGGGCCACGTCGCCTCGCTGTTCCCCGGGGAGCCGGCGCTGCACGACGACCGAGCCGTGGTCGCGGTGCACGGCTCACCCAAGCCACCGCCCACGCGCATCACGCTGACGATGGCGACGCTGTGCGGTTCCCAGGAGGTGTGGATCGTGGCATCCGGGGACACCAAGGCCGGTGCCGTACGGCTTGCGCTGAGCGAGGAGGTGGGCGTGCTGCAGGTCCCCGCTGCCGGGGCCCGTGGCCTGGAGCGCACGGTGTTCCTGCTCGACGAGGCGGCTGCGGCCGACCTGCCGCACGACCTGCGACGCATCGCCAGCCCTTGACCGCGCCCTGAGGTGTCTGCCAGGGCGGGAGCGCGGCGCCTACTTGTCGTGCAGGCGGCCCAGAGCCTCGTTCAGGATCGCCTCGCCGTCGGCGTCGGAGCGACGCTCCTTCACGTACGCCAGGTGCGTCTTGTACGGCTCGGCGCGCGGCGGTGATGGTGGGGCGGCCTTGTTGCGCCCGGCCGGCCAACCGCAGCGGGGGCAGTCCCAGCCCTCGGGGATGGCCGCGTCCGTGGCGAAGCTGGGCCGGGACTCATGGCCCTTCGCGCACCAGAACGAGACTCTCACCCGTGGAGCGGCGTCCCCGCGCTCGGCCTCCCCCATGGGTCCTGAGCCAACCCGACTGCCCCTGATCGCGCTGCTGCTGTGCGCCACCACCGTGTCCTTTCGTTCGAGAAGTGCGAGTACTGCAGATCTTCGCCTTGACGTGCTGGGACTGGCCCCAGGCTGGGGCGTACGGGGTCAGGGCTTGAGGAGCAGCCCGAGGGCGACGACGATCGAAGCCCACAAGATCGCCAGGCCCACCGTGATCCGGTCGAGGTTGCGCTCCGCGGCGCTCGAGCCACCCAGCGAGGAGGAGATGCCGCCACCGAACATGTCGGACAGGCCACCGCCCTTGCCACGGTGCAACAGCACCAGCAGCAGCACCAGCAGGCTGACCGCGACGAGCGCGATCTCCAACGCGATGACCATTGGTACTCCTTGCTAGGACGAGCCGGCACCGGCACGGGATGGAACGAGGATCGGCTGGCGCTCGGCGCCCACCCCGAAGGATACGACGCGGGCGGTCGATGTCATGACAGCCGTACGGTCAGAGCGCTTCGGGAGGGTGGAGCCGGTAGCGGCAGATCGCCACGAACTCGTCGGGATCCAGGCTGGCACCACCCACGAGCGCACCATCGACATCGGGCTCGGCCATGATGGCCGCGACGTTGCTGGACTTCACCGATCCGCCGTACAGGATCCGAACCCCGTCGGCGAGGTCGCCGGAGTACAGCTCCGCGAGCCGGGTGCGGATCGCGCCACACACCTCCTGGGCGTCGGCGGGGGTGGCGACCTCCCCCGTGCCGATAGCCCAGATCGGCTCGTACGCGACGACGATCGTGCGCGCCTGCTGCGCGGTGACTCCCACCAGGGCGCCGTCGAGCTGGCGCAACGTGTGCTCGACCTGCTCGCCGGCCTGGCGTACCTCCAGGCCCTCGCCGACGCACAGGATCGGCACGATGGCGTTGCGGTACGCGGCCTGTACCTTGGCGTTGACGGTCTCGTCGGTCTCGTCGTGGCGCTGGCGCCGTTCGCTGTGACCGACAACGACATACGTGCACCCCAGCTTGGCCAGCATCGGGCCGCTGACCTCACCGGTGTAGGCGCCCTTGTCCGCCGTGGACAGGTCCTGAGCGCCGTAGCGCAGGTCAAGCTTGTCGGCGTCGATGAGGGTCTGCACCGAGCGGATGTCGGTGTACGGAGGCAGCACCGCGACCTCCACCGCCTCCAGGTCGGCCTCGTTCAGAGAGAACGCCAGCTTCTGCGTGCACGCGATGGCCTCGAGGTGGTTGAGGTTCATCTTCCAGTTGCCCGCCATGAGCGGGACGCGCCCGGACTGCTTGCCTGCCATCAGGTGTCAGCTCTCCTCGAGGACGGCGATACCGGGCAGGGTGCGGCCCTCGAGGAACTCCAGGCTCGCCCCTCCCCCGGTCGAGATGTGGGAGAAACCGGACTCCTCGATGCCGAGCAGGCGTACTGCCGCCGCCGAGTCCCCGCCGCCGACGACCGACAGACCGGCCACCTTCGTGACGGCGGTCGCAACCGCGCGGGTGCCCTCGGCATACGGGGCGAGCTCGAACACGCCCATCGGGCCGTTCCAGACGACGGTGCGAGCGTCAGCGAGCCTCCCGGCGAACAGCTCACACGTGCGGGGCCCGATGTCCAGACCCATCCAGCCGTCCTCGATGGCGTCGGCATCGACCACTTTGTGCTCGGCATCGGCCGAGAAAGCGGTGGCCACGACCAGGTCACCGGCAGCACGATCTCGATGCCGCGGGACTCGGCAGTGCTCATAAGAGCTTTGACGGTGTCGACCTGCTCGAGCTCCAGCAAGGACGAGCCGACGCGGTGGCCCTGCGCCGCCAGGAACGTGAAGCACATGCCGCCCCCGACGAGCAGGCGATCCACACTGGTCAGCAGGTTCTCGATGACTGCGAGCTTGTCGCTGACCTTGGACCCGCCGAGAACGACGACATAAGGCCGTTCAGGGTCGGCGAGGACCTTGCTGAACACCTCCACCTCACGCAGCACCAGGCGACCTGCCGCGCAGGGCAGGAGTCGGGCGACGTCGGTGACGCTGGCCTGCTCGCGGTGCACCACGCCGAAGCCGTCGCTGACGTACAGGTCGGCCAACGAGGCGAGCTCGCGGGCCAGGGCTGCGCGCTCGGCGCGGTCCTTGCTGGACTCACGTCCGTCGAACCGCACGTTCTCCAGCAGCGCGACCTCGCCGTCGCGCAGCGCCGCCGCCAGCCCCTGCGCCGACTCACCGGTCACGTCGTCGGCCATGACCACCGGGGAGCCCAACAGCTCGCTGAGGCGGGCAGCCACGGGCCGCAGGGACAGCTCGGGTCGGACCGCGCCGGAGGGGCGACCCAGGTGTGCCACGATCAGGATCCGAGCCCCCCGGTCACGCAGGTCGCGGATGGTCGGCAGCGCCGCCTGGATCCGACCGTCATCGGTGATGACCTGCGTGCCGTCCGGGCCGGCCTGCAGGGGCACGTTGAAGTCGGCGCGTACCAGGACCCGGCGACCGGCGACGTCGAGGTCGTCGATCGTCCTCACGTGCTCAGAGGTCCTTGGCGACGTAGCTGGTGAGGTCCACGAGGCGGTTGGAGTAGCCCCACTCGTTGTCGTACCAGCCCAGCACCTTGACGGTGTCACCAAGTGAGTTCGTGATGAGCCCGTCGATGATGCAGGAAGCCGGCGAGTGGACGATGTCGCTGGAGACGATCGGGTCCTCGGTGTATTCCAGGATCCCGTTCAGAGGGCCCTGGGCAGCCGCCTTGAAGGCCGCGTTGACCTCGGCCCTGGGAACCTCGCGGGACAGCTGAACCGTGAGGTCGGTGGCCGACCCCGTCGGGATCGGGACCCGCATCGAGAAGCCGTCGAGCTTGCCCTTGAGCTCGGGCAGCGCCAGCCCGATCGCCTTGGCGGCGCCAGTAGAGGTGGGGATCATGTTGATCGCCGCGGCCCGCGCCCGACGCAGGTCCTTGTGGGGGAAGTCCAGGATCACCTGGTCGTTGGTGTACGCGTGGATCGTGGTCATCATGCCCTTGACGATCCCGAACTCGTCGTTGAGGACCTTGGCCATCGGGGCCAGACAGTTGGTGGTGCACGACGCGTTCGAGATGACCGTGTGCCGCGCGGGGTCGTACGTCGCCTCGTTGACGCCCATCACGATGGTGGCGTCCTCGCCCTTGGCCGGTGCAGAGATGATTACCTTCTTCGCGCCCGCCTTGACGTGCGCGGCGGCCTGCGAGGCGTCGGTGAAGAAGCCGGTCGACTCGATGACGATGTCGACCCCGAGATCGCCCCACGGCAGCTGTCCGGGGTCGCGCTGCGCGAGGGTCACGATCCGCTGGTCGTCCACCAGGATCGCGTCGTCGGTCGCGCTCACCGTCGCGTTCAGGCGCCCGAGGGTGCTGTCGTACTTGAGCAGGTGGGCCAGCGTGGTGATGTCGGTCAGGTCATTGACCGCCACCACCTCGATGTCCACGCCCTGCTCGCGAAGCGCCCGGAAGAAGTTGCGGCCGATGCGGCCGAATCCGTTGATGCCCACCCGTACGGTCACGTCAGCAGTCCTTCGTCGGTCCGGCAGGCGCACCGGCGTCGTTGCCGGTGGCCGCGAGGCGCCGGTCACTGTGAACCGGCAGGTGAAAGACCCGAGCCTATCGGACCGGGTCACCGGTCAGGGCCTCGGCCGCAGCCCATCTCCCCGTACCCGTGGCCCGATGTCAGGCAGGTGAGCCGCCGTCGCGGTCGGCTCCGCGCCCGCGGCCTCGTCGCGGACAGGTCAGTACGCGGACGCCACG
>JBDTDW010000052.1:0-3993 GCA_039922855.1 Candidatus Nanopelagicales bacterium
TTGGCGCTGGCGGTGCTGCAGGTCCGAGGGGCACTGCACCCGCCGTCGGAGGCGGAGCTCGCGCTGCGCGACCTCTCACTGACCACAGGGATCGCCGGTGTCGGCGCGCTCATCGGCGCGGTGATCACACCTCGCCTCACCAAGCGCTGGGGCACGTTGCGCTGGGCGGTCACCGCGATGGTCGTCTCGGTCACGGTCACCGCCGCCTGCGTGTCCACGGTGACCCTTGCCGGGCTCCTGGCCACCGGTGTGCTCATGGGATTCGGGGGCCAGGCCCTGAAGGTCTGCTCCGACACGGTGGTGCAGGCCGACGTGGACGACGCGCACCTGGGACGGGTATTCAGCCTGTACGACATGTCGGTCAACGTCGCGACCGTGCTCGGGCTGACGTACACCGTGCTCATCGCCCCGGTCGACGGGCGGTCCTGGCTGGCCCCCGTCTCGATGGTCGCCATCGTGTGGCTGGCCGGGGCACTGGTGCTGCGAGCAGGGCGACACGACGACACGCCGAACCCGACCGAGGACCGGCCGGCACGGCCGGACCGACCGGTGCCCGCGCCCGAGCTACGCTGACGCCGGTGACGACCTCGAGGGCCTCGGGCAACCGGGTCCGCGGCACGGTTGCGGTCCTGCTGCTGGTCGTGGGCGCGGTGCTGCTGCCGGTCTCGATCATCGCCCGCTGGGCCCACGCAAACGTGCTGGACAACAGCGGTTTCACCGCCGCGGTGGCTCCGCTGTCCGCCGACCCCCAAGTCCGCGCCACGGTGAGCACCGCCCTGTCCCAGCGCGCTGAGGCGGCACTGAGCTCCAGCGACGTGATCGCGTCCTTGCCACCGGCGCTTGCCGGGCTCGGCTCCCAGCTGACCGCGGTGCTCGCCCAGCAGATCCAGGCGGCGACGACGACGTTCGTGGCTTCGGACGCCTTCGCCACCGCCTGGACCCAGGCCAACACCGAGGCGCAGGGCGCACTGGTGACCGCCCTGCAGGGCCAGGACAGCGCTGCCATCAAGCTGCGGGGGTCCCAGGTGGTCCTGGACACCGGGGTGTTCGTGCAACAGCTGCGCGACCAGTTGGCTGCCAGCGGGCTGTCGGCACTCTCCCAGATCCCCTTGCCGCAGGGCGTCTCGCAGCAGGTCGTGCTCCTCGACAGCACCCAGCTGCAGGCAATGGCCGTGGCCTACCCGGTGCTCAGCCCGGTGGCCCCGTGGCTGATTGCCGTCGCACTCGCGCTGCTGGCCCTGGCGGTGCTCGTCGCCGCCCGACGGCTGCTCGCCCTGGCCTGGGTCGGCGTCGTGCTGCTGCTCACCTTCGGGGCGCTGGTGCTGTTCGCCCAGCGGGGCGAGGCAGCACTCGCCGCGAACCTGACGCCGTACTCGCTGCAAGGACTCGCAGCGCCGTACTGGGCGGCGCTGGCCTCGGGGCTTCACACCTGGACCATCGCGGTCCTGGCCTTGGGGGTAGTGCTGCTGGTCGCCGGGGGGACCGGAGCCCTCCTCACACGTGGGCAACGCCGAGCGGCCTGAGCGCAGCCCTGCGCCCGGAATCACCCGTGCTGGCTGCGCCCGCGCCACCAGTCGCGCAGCCGGGTCTCGGCATCGAGCGCACCCAGGGGGCCGTTGTCCAACCGCTGCTCGAGCAGGTACCGGTACGCCTCACCGACCTCGCGGCCCGGCGCGATCCCCAGTATCGCCATGATGTCGTTGCCGTCCAGGTCGGGTCGGATCGCGGCCAGCTCCTCCTGCGTCGACAGCACCGCGATCCGCTCCTCGAGCGAGTCGTACGTCCGGGCCAGCTCCTCGGCCTTGCGCCGGTTGCGGGTCGTGCAGTCCGCGCGCGTGAGCTTGTGCAACCGGGACACCTGGTCTCCGGCGTCGCGTACGTACCGCCGGACCGCGGAGTCGGTCCACTCCCCGGAGCCGTACCCGTGGAACCGCAGGTGCAGCTCCACCAGCAACGCCACCTCATCGATCACCTCGTTGGGGTAGCGCAGCGCGCCGAGCCGCTTGCGCACCATGCGGGACCCGACGACCTCGTGGTGGTGGAAGGACACCCGGCCGCCGTCCTCGAACCGTCGGGTACGGGGCTTGCCGATGTCGTGCAGGAGCGCGGCCAGGCGCAGCACCAGGTCTGGTCCGGACGCCGGCTCGTGCTCGGACTCGAGGTCGATGGCCTGCTCGAGCACGGTCAGCGAGTGCTCGTACACGTCCTTGTGCCGGTGGTGCTCGTCCATCTCCAGGGCGAGGGCGGGCAGCTCGGGCAAGACGTGCGCCGCCAACCCGGTGTCCACCAGCAGTGCCAGCCCGGCGCGGGGGTAGGTCCCCAGCAGCAGCTTGGACAGCTCGTCGCGTACCCGCTCCGCCGACACGATCGTGATCCGCTGGGCCATCTCGGTCATGGCGGCCACGACGTCACCGCGCACGGTGAGACCGAGCACCGCCGCGAACCGGGCCGCCCGCATCATGCGCAGCGGGTCGTCGGTGAAGCTGGCCGTCGGCGTGGCCGGTGTACGCAAGACGCCTGCCGCGAGATCGACCAGGCCGTCGTGGCGATCGACGAATACCAAGGACGGCAGGCGCAGCGCCATCGCGTTCACGGTGAAATCGCGGCGCACCAGATCCTCGTCCAGCGACGTGCCGAACGACACGACCGGCTTGCGGGACTGCGGGTCGTACGACTCCGCACGGTAGGTCGTGATCTCCAACCGAGCCTGTCCCTTGCGCAGACCGAGTGTGCCGAACCGGATCCCGACATCCCAGACCGCGTCAGCCCAGTCGCTGACCAGCTCCTGCACCCGCTCGGGAGGGGCGTCGGTGGTCAGGTCCAGGTCGGAGGTCGCCCGGCCCAGCAGAGCGTCGCGGACCGGGCCGCCCACCAGGGCCAGCTCGTGCCCGGCCGCCGCGAACAGGGCACCGAGCTCCAGCAGCTCAGGCGCCTCCCGGGCCACCTGTTCCGCGGCGCGCGACACCGCTGCCAGCAGTGCCAGCGGGTCATCGCCTGCCGGGAGTGGGGACACGAGCAGACAGCGTAGGTCGTCCCCGGCCCGCCATCACCCCACGCGCCCCCCGGCCCGCCATCACCCTCTCGCCGGCAGCCCGCCGTTATCCTGGACACATGTCCGGACCGGCCCCTCACCCCCCTCGTCCGGTGCCGTCCGTACCCATCTCTGAGCCCACCTCGAGCATCGGGCCCACCCCCTCCCCGGCTACCGTCGCCCGCTCCGTCCGGCCGCCCCTGGGCAGGGTCGAGGAGACCAGTGCCGGCGGCCTGGTCGTCGACCGGTGCGCCGACCCCGCCCGGGCCGCGCTGATCGCGCGCCACGACCGGCGCGGCCGGTTGCTCTGGTCGCTGCCCAAGGGGCACCTCGAGGCCGGTGAGAGCGCCGAGCAGGCAGCCGTGCGCGAGGTCGCTGAGGAGACCGGCATCACCGGCCGAGTGCTGGCCACCCTTGGCACGATCGACTTCTGGTTCGTCGCCGAGGGCCGCCGGGTCCACAAGACCGTGCACCACTTCCTGCTCGAGGCCGTCGGAGGGGAGCTGTCCGACGCGGACATCGAGGTCGTCGACGTCAAGTGGTTCTCGCTGGACGAGGTTGCGCAGGTCCTGGCGTACGCGGACGAGCGGCGACTGCTCGGGCAGGTGCCGGGGCTGCTCGCGGACACCGGGTGACGGCGGCGACCAGGGGGGTCGACAGCGGGGTCGGCAGGTCGCGGCGTCGCCCCGCGGCGCTGCTCACTCTCGCCGTCGTCGGGCTCAGCATCATGGCGACGGTGCTGGCTGGCCCGAGTGCCTCGGCGACGGCGACGCACCCAGCTGGTCGGGGCGCCGACAACGGCAGCGGTGCCTCCGGGAACCTGCTCGGCGTCACGATCGACACCCTCACCCCCGCGGCACCGCAGCCGGGAGACCAGCTCGTGGTCTCCGGGCAGATCACGAACAACGGCAGCACCGACATCCGGACCGTCTCAGCGCGGCTGCGGATGTCGCCCACCGCCT
>JBDTDW010000053.1:0-2692 GCA_039922855.1 Candidatus Nanopelagicales bacterium
AAGGTGATCGCGGACTGGATCGTCGACGGGCAGGCACCGTTCGCGCTCGTGGAGGCCGATCCGCGTCGCACCATGTCCTTCCAGACGAACCGGCGTTATCTCGAGCGGCGGGTGACCGAGACGCTCGACCTGTCGTACGGCATCCACTGGCCGTACGAGCAGCGGGAGAGTGCCCGCGGGATCCGCCGTTCTCCATTGCACGACATGGTGGCCGGCGCCGGCGCGGTCTTCGGGGAAGTCGCCGGCTGGGAGCGCGCGAACTGGTACGCACGCGACGGCATCTCCGCCAGATATGAGTACTCCTTCGGACGTCCCAACTGGTTCGGCTGCGCCACGGCCGAGCACGAGGCGGTCCGCACCGGGGTCGGCATCTTCGACATCAGCTCCTTCGGCAAGCTGCAGGTGGAAGGGCCGCAGGCGCTCGCCCTGCTGCAGCGCGTCAGTGCCAACGACATCGACGTTGCCCCGGGCCGGATCGTTTACACCCAGTGGCTCAACGACCGCGGCGGAATCGAGGCGGACGTCACCGTCACCCGCCTTCGCCACGACCAGTTCCTGGTGCTCACGGCCGCGTCGAGCACGGTGCGGGACGCGGACTGGCTGCGGCGGCGTACTGCGTCAGAAGAGGTTGCGATCGTCACCGATGTCACCAGCGGCCTGGCCATGCTCTCGGTCATGGGCCCGCGTTCACGGGATCTGCTCAGCGAGCTGACCGACGCGGACTTGTCCGACGCGGCGTTCCCGTTCGGGACCTCCCGGGAGGTCGACTTCGCCCTCGCGGAGGTGCGAGCGACCCGGATCACCTACGTGGGCGAGCTCGGGTGGGAGCTACTGGTCCCGACCGAGATGGCAGTGCACGTGTACGAGGCGATTGTCGAGGCCGGCCGCGGCCACGGCTTGGTCCATGCGGGCTACCACGCGCTGAACTCGCTGCGCATGGAGAAGTCGTACCGCAGCTGGGGTCACGATATCGGACCCGACGACACCCCCCTCGAAGCTGGCCTCTCCTTCGCGGTGGCCTGGGACAAACCGGCCTTCATCGGCCGCGACGCCCTTGTCGCGCAACGTGAGTCGGGTGTACGTCGACGCCTGGTCCAGCTGCTCGTGCCGGATCCCGAGGCATTCCTCTACCACGACGAGCCGGTTCTGCGTGACGGGGTGATCGTGGGGAAGGTCGCCTCGGCGATGTACGGCCCTACCCTCGGGGGCACCGTGGCACTGGCGTACGTCGGTGGCGATCACAGCATCGACACCGCCTGGATCAACGACGGCCGTTACGAGGTCGACGTGGCCGGGACCCGCTTCCCTGCGACGGCGTCGTTGCGGGCAATGTACGACCCGACATCAGAACGGACCAAGGGATGACCGACATGACACGCCACGTGCTGACCCTGACCTGCCGCGATCGCCCCGGCATCGTGCATGCCGTGACCGGTGGCTTGTTGGAACGTGACGCGAACATCATCGAGAGCGCGCAGTACGACGACCTGGAGTCGGGTCTGTTCTTCATGCGGGTGGCGTTCGACTCCCCGGTGGTGGACGCCGAGGCCATCTGCAGCTCGGTGGCCGAACGCATCGAAGGTGGGGACGCGACGGTCAGGGTCGTGCCCGTCGCCCAGCGCGACCGAGTGCTCATCCTCGTGTCGCAGCTCGATCACTGCCTGCTGGAGCTGCTGTACCGGTGGCGGATCGGCGACCTCTCGGTAGACGTCGTCGGGATCGTCTCCAACCACGAGACCTGCCGGCCGATCGCGGAGCAGTACGGCGTGGACTTCCACCACGTGCCGGTCACCGCTGAGACCAAGGCGATCGCGGAGTCCCGCCTGCTCGAGCTGGCCAAGGCCAATCGTGTCGACCTCGTGGTGCTGGCCCGTTACATGCAGATCCTTACCGACCAGACCTGCGCCGAGCTCGTCGGGTCGGCCATAAACATCCATCACTCGTTCTTGCCCGGGTTCAAGGGAGCCAGCCCCTATCGCCAGGCCCACAAACGCGGCGTGAAGCTGATCGGTGCGACAGCGCACTACGTCACAGCCGACCTGGACGAAGGCCCCATCATCGAGCAGGACGTCGTACGCGTGCGGCACGGTGACTCCGCGCTGGATCTGAGCGCCATCGGACGTGACGTAGAGCGTCGGGTCCTCGTCCGCGCCGTTCGCGCGCACGCCGAGCACCGGGTGTTCCTCAACGGGACCAGGACAGTCATCTTCGACTGAGCTCGACAGCCAAGCTGCTTTCGATGCTCGCGGATTGCCCCCTGGGGGGAGTTGCGCCACCTTGTCCCAGTGACCCGCGAGCGGTGCCGGGGAAGCTTGTGCCACGCAGGGACCGGGCAAGCCGCGGCACCCGCCTTGCCGCGGACCGCGATACGGCTCGGATCTGACCCTTCCGGATCCATCACCAGCGTCGTGACGCGGTCTGACTCTGTCTTTACTAGACAGCGATGCTAAGTAGCGGTACTCTGCGCCAATGAGTAGCGAAGGAGGGGATGCCCATGGGCAAGCAGATGACCGAGATGCTCAAGGGGACGCTGGAGGGCATCGTGCTCGCGATCCTGTCTGGCCGCCCGGCGTACGGATACGAGATCACGGTGTGGCTGCGGGAGCAGGGTTTCTCCGACATCGCCGAAGGCACTGTCTACGCGTTGCTGATCAGGATCGAGCAGCGCGGCCTCGTCGACGTACAGAAGGTT
>JBDTDW010000054.1:0-3594 GCA_039922855.1 Candidatus Nanopelagicales bacterium
GAGCGTGGACCTGGTCGGGGACATCTCTGGCTACTTCGCGCCTGGCGCCGGTTCGACCCTCACCACGGCAGGACCCTGCCGCGCGTTCGACACCCGCTCAGGTGCCGGGAACTGCTCGGGTGCGGCCACGATCACGAACACGCCGCTGGGTGCCGGGAGCGCTATGCAGCTCAACGTTGTCGGTGTGGGCGGCGTACCCTCTGACGCGACTGCCGTGGTCATGAACCTGACCGCCGTCGGCGCCACCAGGACGACCTTTGTGACCGCATGGCCCGACGGGGCACCCCGCCCCACTGTGTCGAACCTGAATGTGTCCAACGCCAACGCCACCCCGAACTTGGCCATCATCCCGATCGGCACCGACGGGTCCATCGACCTGTACAACGCTGCCGGCAGCGTCAACCTCATCGGTGACATCTCTGGCTACTTCGCTCCAAACAGCGGATCAACACTTGTCACTACCGGCCCATGCCGCGTCTTCGACACCAGGACGGGCGCGGGCAACTGTCCGGGGGCAGGCGGCGTCGTGCAAGCCGCACTCACCGCCGGACACACGGTGAAGATTGCCGTGAGTGCTGTTGCAGGGGTGCCATCCAACGCCACAGCGGTCGTGGTGAACCTGACGGCAGTGAGCGCCACCCAGGGTACGTTCGTGACCGCCTGGCCCGACGGACAGACCCGCCCGACCGTGTCGAGCCTGAACGTCAGCAACCGCAACCCCACACCCAACCTCGCGGTCGTACCCGTCGGCACCGACGGGATGATCGACCTGTACAACGCTGCCGGCAACGTGAACCTGATCGGCGACATCTCCGGCTACTTCGCCCCATAGGCGATCGGCCGAGTGCGTGGGGTCCCATAGGACGGAAGATGGCGCCACGGGGTCGCGTCTCTTGCCGTTTGCACAAGCGATCCGACCACCGGTTGCGATGTCCGGGGCGTCGACTCCTGCGCCCGATCGGCGCGACCAGCCGGTAGCGTCGCGGGGTGACGGTCTACGGGCACGACCTGACCTTCGGCTCGTTCCTGACGCCCACTGCCGGTGCGCCGGACACCGTTGTCGCGCTCGCGCAGCTGTGCGAACAGCTCGGCCTGGACCTGGTCAGCTTCCAGGACCACCCGTACCAACCGGCGTTCCTGGACACGTGGACCTTGATGTCGTACGTCGCCGCCCGGACCGATGTCATCGGAATCTGCAGCAACGTGCTGAACCTCCCGCTCCGGGCGCCCGTTGTGATCGCGCGCAGCGCCGCCAGCCTGGACCTGCTCAGCGGAGGTCGGTTCGAGCTGGGGATCGGTGCCGGCGGCTTCTGGGACGCCATCGCGGCGATGGGTGGTCGCCGGCTCTCGCCGGGGCAGTCGGTCGACGCGCTGGCGGAAGCGATCGACATCATCCGTCAGGTCTGGGCCGACACCGAGCGCGGCGGCGTCCGGCTGGCCGGCGAGCACTATCAGGTCTCCGGAGCCAAGCGTGGCCCCGCACCGGCGCACGAGATCGGGGTGTGGGTGGGAGCGTTGAAACCGCGGATGCTCCGTCTGGTTGGTCGGGTAGCGGATGGTTGGGTGCCGTCCTTGGCATACCTTGACGGCCCGCAGGACCTTGCCGCGCTCAACACCATCATCGACGACAGCGCCACCGAGGCCGGACGCTCGCCGAGCTCGGTCCGCCGGTTCCTCAACGTGTCCGGGGAGTTCTTGCCCTCCGGGCGTGGCCTGTTGCAAGGTCCCCCGGCGCAGTGGGTGGAGGAGCTGGCCGAGATCGCGACGACATACGGCACCAGCGGCTTCCTGCTCGCCAGCGATGACCCTTTGGCGTTGCAGATCTTTGCCGAGGAGGTCGTCCCGGCGGTACGCGAGAAGGTGGCCATCGAGCCGCTGCTGGCTGAGCCGGATCCTGTGCAGCCCGGCCGCTCTGCCGCCCCGACAGGGTCGGGGAAGGTCCGCTCGCCGGGCGCACTGACGGTGGTCCCGACACAGGACAGTGGCACCCGCCACAGCCGGGTGCCACTGTGGGACGAAGCGTCCAGGCCGCTGGCGCCGGCGCCGGAACCAGGCCGGACGTACACCGGCCGCGGCAACTCGGTCGGCCAGCACCTGATCGACGTGCACGACCATCTGCGAACCGAGCTGGTGCAGCTGCGAGACCTCGTCGAGCAGGTCCGTATCGGCCGCGTCGGCATTGCGGCCGCGCGGTCAGCGGTCAACGAGCTGACGATGCGTCAGAACGACTGGACCCTGGGTGCGTACTGCGCGCAGTACTGCCGCGCGGTTGCGGGCCATCACTCCATGGAGGACCAGGCGATCTTCCCCCACCTGCGTGGCGCCGATGCCCGGCTGTCCCCGGTGATCGACCGCCTGGAGCAGGAGCACCACGTCATCCATGACGTGCTGGAGAGCGTGGACGCGGCGTTGGTGCACCTCGTGGAGCATCCTGGAGACCTGTCCCGGCTGGATGAGGCGGTGGACCAGCTCAGCGACACCCTGCTCTCGCACCTGTCGTACGAAGAGCAGCAGCTCGTGGAACCACTCGCACGCTTGGGCTTCTATCCCGGCCAGGTCTGAACCCCACCACCGATCAGGCGGATCGGTTCGTGTCAGGGCCGTGACACGAGGCTCCACGCTCCTTGGCGCGGCCGGTCCCTTACTCTGACCTTCCCAAGCTGCTGAGAGGAGACACCGACATGGACATGCGCCTAGAACTCGTACCGCTCCCGACGTCTGACGTCGAGCGCAGCAAGGAGTTCTACGTCGACCGGGTGGGCTTTCACCTCGACCACGATGTCCAGCCTGGCAACGGGATGCGGATCGTCCAGCTGACACCGCCCGGATCCACTTGCTCCATCGTCGTGGGTGTCGGGATCGGCGATCCTGACGCGCCACGCGTTCTCAACCTGCACCTCGTGGTGGACGATGTCGAGGAAGCCCGTGGGCTCCTCATGGACAAGAACGTCGAGGTCTCAGAGGTGAGCGACATGGGAGGCGTCAAGTACGCGTTCTTCAGCGACCCGGACGGGAACTCCTGGGCGCTCCAGCAACTCCTGCGATGAAGCAGGTCCTTGTCAGCCATGACGCTGCTGCGTCGGTTGGCTCCCCGGGAGAGACTGGTGACCAAGGTCCCTAGTGATCTCCGCTCGAACGAGCCAGTATCGGTACGCGGCCACCGGTGATGGAGGGCCAAGAGGGACCTCCTCCCTGCCCAGGCTGAACCGGGCCGCTTGTCCAGGTCGCGCAAGCGACATCGCGATTAGTGAGGTGCCCGATGTTCAAGACGATTGTGGTGGCGGTCGACGGCTCTGAGGACAGCGATCGAGCGTTCGCGTTCGCCCAGGCAACCGCTGCCGAGCAGGCTTCGCGCCTCGTTGTCGTCCACGTGACGGAGTTCGTGGGAGGCAAGGGCGGTCTCTACCCGATGGCTGTTGACGAGGACGACATCAAGACGAGGATCGAAGCTCGGGTCGAGCAGATGCATACCGAGGGCGTAGAAGTGGAGCTGGTGTCTCACTCCGTCCGGCTCGGAGGTCCGGCGCACGTCATCGCCGAGGTGGCCGACTCCGTTGACGCCGACCTCATCGTCGTGGGGGGGAGGGGCAGGTC
>JBDTDW010000055.1:0-4693 GCA_039922855.1 Candidatus Nanopelagicales bacterium
AGACGTCGTCGGCCACCTGGATGTTGTACGTCGCGAGCTGCTCGTCGGTCATGTAGGCCGGCGTCCATGTCGCGTATGTGATTTCGTCGTTCGAGGTGAGCGAGTTCTGGCCGGACTCGTAGATGTCGCCCAGGACAGCACCTCCTGCCGTCCGACGCATCACGTCAGTCCATGGCCGCAGCCACTGGAGCACCATCACGCGCGGTTCGGTGGTGGGCCTTGCGCCCAACAGTGTGGGGGGCAAGGTGGTGCGGAGTGCGATCGGGCTGGGCGGCAACGTTGGGACGCTGCTCGCTGGTGGTACCGCTCCAAGACGGGAGAGGTTTGGAACTCCGACGAGTACTGCAGCGCCGAGCACGAGGGCTGCTACCACCGCGCTCGTGGTCCACGTCCGACGGCGACGGCGAGCGGCGTCGCCACGACGGACGATCAGGTCGAGGTCCCATGCAGAAGGCTCCGGCGAGGCCGCTGCATGGGCGAGCAGGTCCCGCACGTCGGTCGGGCCGGTCATGACCATTCCTCCTTCTCGAGCAGCTCCCGGTGCCCGAGATCGTCGTGGCCCCGCAGGTCTTCGACCTCGACCCCGAGCTCGTGTCGCAGTCGGTCCAGACCGCGAGATGTCTGGCTCTTCACGTTGCCGGTCGAGCACGAGAGCAGCGCTGCGGTCTGCTCGACCGACAGGTCCTCGACGAACCGCAGCACCAAGACCGCCCGCTGCCGGGGTGGCACCAGGGCCAGTGCGTTCGCCAGCGGCGACGAGCCCGTCTGCTCCACGGCCGACATCGCAGCTGTCGCCGACGAGTCCTCACCGCTGTCGGGGACCGTCGCGTACGACTTCTCCCGGCGCCACGGACGGCGGCGGGAGTCCAGGAAGGTCGTGACCAGCACCCGCCGGACGTAAGCGTCGACCTCTCCCTTCGATGCGATGCGACGCCAACGGGAGTACACCTTGACCAACGTCTCCTGCACCAGGTCGTCGGCCTGGTGCCAGTCGGCGCACATCAAGTAGGCGCTGCGTCGCAGCGACGTACGGCGTAGCGACGCCCACATCCGGAACCCGGCCTCATCCGGTGGCGGACCCGCGGACTGGCGTCCAGGGGCCGCCCCGACTGCCTCACCCAGCGCCTGCACGTCACCTCCCGCGACACGTCCACCTAGTCCGGTACGCCCGGCCCAACCCTTACACGCGACGGGCGCCTTCCAAGGTTGCATGCGCCGCGGCGCCAGCGCCGCTCACGCGCACCAGCGTCTCCGGCACCAGGTCGTCTGCGGCGGGCCAGTCGGCGCACACCAGGTACGTGGTGCGACGCAGTCGCCGACGACGCAGCGCGGCCCACTGCACAAACCCGTCGTCATCGGCTGACGGGTGCTCCTGCGCGGTGCTCCTCACGCTGCCTGCCTCTTTCGGTGCTGAGGCGCCCCGTTGACCGCAGCGGGTTCACCGGGTTGCACGCGGCCGAGACCATCACTGCTGCGGTGCGGTGTCCTGACGCAGCGATGGTTGGGGGACGCGTACCTCGCCGAGCTGCGCCGAGCGGGCGATGTCGGTGCGGTGCTGCGAGCCCGGCAGGTCGATGCGCTCCACCGCCGCGTACGCCGCCGCCCGGGCGGCGGCGAGGTCGGGCCCGGTCCCGACAACTGACAGCACCCGACCACCCGCGCTGACGACTTTGTCCCCGGCGCGGGCCGTACCCGCGTGCAGCACGGTGGCGCCGGGCACCGCTGCCGCCTCGTCCAGGGCGGCGACCTGGTCTCCGGTGCGCGGGGCTTGCGGATAGTCCGCCGCCGCAACCACGACGCAGACGGCCGCCTCGTCGGACCACGCCGGTGCCGGTTGCTCCGCGAGCGCGCCGGTGGCCGCCGCGTACAACAGCGGGCCGAGGGGACTGCGCAGCCGCGCCAGCACGACCTGGGTCTCCGGATCGCCGAAGCGGGCGTTGAACTCGATGACGCGCAGCCCCCGCGCGGTCAATGCCAGACCGACGTAGATGACTCCATTGAACGGTGCGCCACGCCGCGCCATCTCGCCGACAGTCGGTTGCACGACCCGGCTCACGACCTCGTCGACCAGCCCGGCGGGGGCCCAGTCCAGTGGCGAGTACGCACCCATACCACCGGTGTTCGGGCCGAGGTCGCCGTCGTACAGGCGCTTGAAGTCCTGCGCGGGCACCAGCGGTACGACCGTGACCCCGTCGGTGAGGCAGAACAGGGACACCTCCGGGCCGGGCAGGAACTCCTCCACCACGACGCGGCCGTCCGGCTTGGCCAGGCACGCCGCGGCGTGTGCGATGGCGGCCGGCCAGTCGTCGGTGACCAGGACACCCTTGCCGCCGGCGAGGCCGTCGTCCTTGACCACGTACGGGGCTCCGAGGTCGTCGAACGCGTCCTCGCACTGCTGTTGGGTGGAGCAGATCCGGGCCTGCGCGGTGGGGACGCCGGCAGCTGCCATCACCTCCTTGGCGAAGGCCTTGCTGCCCTCGAGCCGTGCGGCCGCGGCGGACGGGCCGAAGCAGGCGATGCCGGCAGCTCGTACCGCGTCGGCGGCGCCGAGGACCAGCGGCCCCTCCGGCCCGACCACGACCAGGTCGACGCGCTGCGCGATCGCCAGCGCGGCGACCGCGTCGGGATCGGCGACGTCCAGGGGGTGGGTGGGGACCTCGGCCGCGATACCGGCATTGCCCGGTGCCGCGATGGTCTCGGTGACGCTGGGGTCGCGCAGCAAGGCCCGTACCAGGGCGTGCTCGCGCGCGCCGGACCCGACCACCAGCACCTTCACGGCCGCGAGCCTAGGCGACCGGCGCCGACACGTAAGGGGATCACCCGGTCGCAGCCCAAGGCCCGGTCGCGAAGCCGCCGCAATGGGTTGCAGCCACACCGCAGCCGACTACGAGGGGCCGGACGGACTGATGTCCATGATCGGCAGGGAAACGGGACAGCTACTCGTGCGACGGCAGTCCCGCCGCACGCCTGAGGGAGGCGAGGCTGCCCCCCGCGCATGATCGGATCTCCTGCTGATCATGAACCCGAGCACCTGGGAGAGGAAACACTTGCCACCATAGATGGCAGTTCGCCGTGCCTGGCTGCCCTGTCCGTGGCGGCTGCCCGATCGGCCCAGGTCAGCCGGTGTAGAAGGTGTCGACGGTGGTGAAGACCTCGTCGAGGATGGCCAGGCCGTCCTTGGCTTCGGTGTCCGAGACGGTGCACGGCGGCACGACGTGCAGCCGGTTGTAGTTCGTGAACGGCAGCAACCCCCGCTTCTTGCACTCCGCGGTCAACGCGGCCATCGCCGGCGAGGAGCCGCCGTACGGTGCCAGCGGCTCCCGGGTCGCGCGGTCCGTGACGAGATCGAGCGCCCAGAACACCCCGAGGCCGCGTACCTCACCGATGACCGGGTGCCGCGAGGCCAGCTCGGCCAGGCCCGGCGCCAGCACGTCGGTGCCGATCCGCGCCGCGTTCTCCACGATGCCCTCGGCCTTCATCGCATCGATCGACGCCACGATGGAGGCGGTGGCCAGCGGGTGGCCTGAGTACGTCAGCCCGCCGGGGAAGACGCGGTCGGCGAACGTCGCAGCGATCTCGTCGCTGATGACCACGCCGCCAACTGGTACGTACCCGGAGTTCGAGCCCTTGGCCCAGGTGATCAGGTCGGGTACGACGTCGAAGTTCTCGAACGCGAACCACTTTCCGGTCCGCCCGAACCCGGCCATCACCTCGTCGAGGATCAGTACGATCCCGTGCTTGTCGCACAGGGCCCGGACACCGGGCAGGTAGCCAGGCGGCGGGATCAGCACGCCGGCGGTGCCGACGACGGTCTCGAGCAGGATCGCCGCGATCGTGCTCTGCCCCTCGAACGTGATGACCTGCTCGAGGTGCTCGAGCGCCCGCCCGCACTCCTCTTCCGGGGTCGTGGCCCAGAACGCGGAGCGATAGAGGTAGGGGCCGAAGAAGTGCACGTGACCGGTCGCGTACTCGTTGGGCCACCGACGCGGGTCACCGGTGGAGCCGATGGCCGCACCGGTGTTGCCGTGGTACGAGCGGTAGAACGACAGCACCTTGTCGCGGCCGGTGTGCAGCCGAGCCATGCGGATCGCGTTCTCGTTCGCGTCGGCGCCACCGTTGGTGAAGAACACCTTCTCGTGCCCGGCGGGGGCGAGCGCAGCGATGCGCTGTGCGGCCTCGCCCCGCTTGTCGTTTGCCGTCCCGGGCGCGATCGTGGCGAGCCGACCGGCCTGCTCCTGGATGGCCGCGACGACCTTAGGGTGCTGGTGGCCGATGTTGACGTTGACGAGCTGGCTGGAGAAGTCCAGGTAACGGTTGCCGTCGTAGTCCCAGACGTACGAGCCCTCGGCACCGGCGACGGCCATCGGGTCCAGTGACCCCTGCGCCGACCAGGAGTGAAAGACGTGCGCGCGGTCGAGGTCGTGGACGCGCCGGCCCTCGGCGGCGTCAGGGGTGATGGTCATGGGTTCTCCACTGGTCAGGGGCGTCGAGCGCAGCTCCGGCTGCAGCCAGGCTAGATCCCCGTACGACTGTGCGTCACCAGCAGGGTGTCAGCCCAGCGCAGCCCACCACGACACTGTGCATCGCGGCGCTCGCGATGATCGCCCCTTGGGGTCAGATCGCGCAGTTGAGCTGCCTTGATCTTCCCAAAGGGGCGATCAAGGAAGTTCGAGGTGTGCACCGACGCTTGTAC
>JBDTDW010000056.1:0-11314 GCA_039922855.1 Candidatus Nanopelagicales bacterium
CGAGGACGTCGTGGAGGACTTTGTCGCTGAATACGCAGCAGGCAGGACCCCCAATCCCTGCATGCGCTGCAACGAGTCCATCAAGTTCAGCGCGGTCCTGGAACGCGCCCGGGCGCTGGACTTCGACGCGGTCTGCACCGGCCACTACGCGCGGCTGCTCGACACAGTGCACGGGCGCGAGCTGCACCGCGCCGTGGACCCTGGCAAGGACCAGTCCTACGTGCTGGCCGTACTCGATGCCAGGCAGCTCGCTGGGGCGATGTTCCCGTTGGGAGGCAGCCACAAGTCGCAGGTACGCCAGGAGGCGGCCGAACGTGGCCTGTTGGTGGCGGACAAGCCCGACAGCCACGACATCTGTTTCATCCCGGACGGCGACACCGCGGGCTGGCTCGCCGGGCGGCTCGGGTCGGCCCCCGGGGACGTCGTTGATGCCGTCACCGGGGAGCGGCTCGGCGGGCACGACGGCGCGTACGCGTTCACGGTGGGGCAGCGCCGCGGGCTGGGCCTGGGCCGACCGGCCCCGGACGGGCAGCGACGGTACGTGGTCGACGTGGACACCACGACCGGCACCGTGATGGTGGGACTTCCCACGCTGCTGGACGTCGACCGGATCCACGCGACCCGGGCGCGGTGGTGCGGTGAGCCGCCCACGACAGCTCTGCCGGTTCGTGTTCAGGTCCGTGCGCACGGCGAGGCCGTCGACGCGGTGCTCGAGCGCGCTGGCGACACCGATGTGGTCCTGACCCTGGCGGAGTCGATCCGGGGAGTCGCGGCCGGACAGGCTGCGGTCTCGTACGTCGGCGACCGCGTCCTCGGCTCCGCGACGATCACCAGGACGAGCCGCACCAGCGCCTGATCTCGGCGTTCGCTGGTCGCTCGCTGGCTCGTCCCGCGTCCGAACGGGCGGCGCGGGCCTCGGGCGGCGATAGCCTCGACCCTCGTGGACCAGCCCCGCGCGGACCTGCCCGGCCCGCCCCTCGTACGTGACTGGCTGCCCGCGGTCGCTACCGGGGTTGGCTCGATGCCAGGTGTGGACGTGCGGGGCACAGCCCAGGTGGTGCGCGAGGAGCTCGCCCGCGACGGGGGCGTCCCCTACCTCGCCGATCTGCCCGCTCGCGGGCCCGGGTCGGACCTGGTCGGTCGGGCGCTGGGCTTGCTGACGGCGGTCTGGCCGGCGTGGGCGGTCGAGACGACGCCGACCGGGTGGCGGCTGTGCGACGCACCTGGCAGGGACAGTCGGCGCGCGCAAGGGTTCCTCTCCGAGGACCTCGACGTGCTGGAAGAGGTGTACGACGGCTGGACCGGGCCGCTGCTGCTGCCGATGTGCGGGCCGTGGACGCTGGCTGCCGCCGTCGAATTGACCAGCGGTGAGCGGCTGCTGCGCGATGACGGCGCGATCCGGGACCTGCTGGTCAGCTGGGGGGAGGCGGCAGCCGCGCACCTGGGCGATGTACGTCGCCGCCTGCCGCACAGCGAGCCTGCCATCTCGATGGACGAGCCCTCGCTGTCGATGGTGCTGGCCGGGGCAGTTCCCACCGCCAGCGGGGCGATGCGCTACCGGGCGGTCGATGGCGCCGTGGTACGTACCGGCATCTCGGCTGCGGTGGACCGCATCGCCGCGGATCACGCGCAGGTGCTTGTGCACTGCTGTGCCCCCACCGCAAATGCGTCTGAGGTGCCGCTGCGGCTGCTACGAGAGGCTGGGGTGGCTGCTGTGGGGATCGACCTGGCGCTGTTGGGGCGCGACCAGGAGGAGCAGCTCGGCGAGGCGGTCGAGGCGGGGCAACGGATCGGTCTGGGCCTGGCCGGTCGCGAAGTACCGGTGTCGGACGTCGCGGCTAGCGTCGATCAGGTGAGAGACCTGGGGCATCGGCTGGGTTTCGCGCCGCAGGACCTGGCGGCCGCGGTGATCCTGACGCCGCCGTGCGGGCTCGCGGATCGGTCGCCCGAGCAGGCCCGGACCGAGCTGGCCTGGCTTCGTGGCGTCGGGCGGGCGTTGCGAGAGCAGGACCCCGAGGACAGCCGTGAGGGTGATCCTGGGCGGCGGGAGGCCAGGCGGTGAACGAGCCGGCAGCGACCGAGGTGGACGAGGTCGCGCGGGCCAGATGGTCCGAGCTCGTCGCCCTGATCGAGCAGGCCCGTGAGCTCTACTACGGCGCCGACGCGGCGACGCTCTCGGACGCGGAGTACGACCTCGCCTTCCGTGAGCTGGTCGAGCTCGAGGACGCCCACCCGGAGCTGGTGAGCGCCGACTCACCCACCCAGACGGTCGGCGGCGGACGCTCGGAGATGTTCGAGCCGGTTACCCACCTGCGCCGGCTGCTGAGCCTGGACAACGCGTTCAGCGCGCAGGAGCTGGACGCCTGGGCTGCCCGAGTCGAGCGGGAGCTCGGATCGGTCCCGTCGCTGCTGTGCGAGCTGAAGGTGGACGGACTCGCGGTGGATCTGGTCTACGAGCGGGGCCGGCTCACCTCGTTGGCAACACGCGGTGACGGCCGGGTGGGCGAGGACGTCACCGGCAACGTGCGATACCTGCCGGCGATCCCGCGCAGCCTGCGCCGCTCGGCGGCGCACCCCGTGCCTGAGCTCGTCGAGGTGCGGGGCGAGATGTTCTTCGCACTCGCCGACTTCACCGCGCTGAACGACGAGATGCTGGCCCAGGGCCGGTCGCCTTTCGCGAACGCCCGCAACGCCGGAGCCGGAACTCTTCGTCAGCGCGTCGACCGGCGGGAGGAGGAGCTGGCGCAGGCCCGGGAGCGGGGCAGCAGCACGGTGCCACGGCTGCAGGTCGAGCTCGACCGGGCCGTGCGCCGATTGTCGTTGCTGCGCCTGGTCGTTCATGGCATCGGTGTCTGGCACGGTCACGAACCGGTGCGGCAGTCCGAGGCGTACGACGCACTGCACGGCTGGGGTCTGCCCACCTCCGACCGTGCCCGCGTCGTGGCGGACATGGCCGGAGTCGGCTCGTACGTCGAGCACTACGGCGAGCACCGGCACGACGTGGAGCACGAGATCGACGGCGTGGTCGTCAAGGTCGACGAGCTGTCGCTGCAGGATCGACTCGGGTCGACATCGCGAGCGCCGCGGTGGGCGATCGCCTACAAGTACCCCCCGGAGGTCGTCCGGACCCGGCTGCTCGGGATCGAGGTCAACGTCGGCCGGACCGGTCGGGTCACCCCGTTCGCGCTGATGGAGCCCGTGCATGTGGCCGGCTCGACCGTCTCGATGGCCACGTTGCACAACGCGGACGAGGTCCGGCGCAAGGGCGTCCTGATCGGTGACATCGTCTTCCTGCGCAAGGCTGGCGACGTCATCCCCGAAGTGCTCGGCCCCGTGGTCGAGGAGCGTGACGGCACAGAGCGCGAGTTCGTCATGCCCACCCACTGCCCGTCGTGCGGCACCGAGCTCGCGCCCTCGAAAGAGGGCGATGTCGACATCCGCTGTCCCAACACCAGGTCGTGTCCGTCCCAGTTGCGGGAGCGGGTGTTCCACGTGGCCTCCCGCGGTGCCCTGGACATCGAGGGGCTGGGGTGGAAAGCGGCGAACGCGCTGCTGGCCGATGCGATCATCAGCGACGAGGGCGACGTGCTCGGCCTGCGCGCCGACCAGCTCTCCGGCAGTGCGTTCTTCACCCGGGACCCGGGCAAGGACGAGGCGGGGCGTCCGCTGAGCGCCAACGCCGAGAAGCTGCTGGACCAGCTCGAGGTGGCCAAGGCGCGCCCCCTGTGGCGAGTCCTTGTCGCGCTGTCGATCCGCCACGTCGGCCCGACCGCGGCGCAGGCCCTGGCACGTGAGCTCGCCGACCTCGACCGGATCGCGTCGGCATCGGTCGAGGAGCTCGCCGCGGTCGAGGGCGTCGGTCCCATCATCGCCGAGGCCGTCGTGGAGTGGTTCGCGATCGACTGGCACCGGGAGGTGGTGCGCAAGTGGCGGGCGGCCGGGGTACGGATGTCGGAGGAACGCTCCGACGGCGAGCCCCGCCCGCTCGAGGGGGTCACCGTCGTCATCACCGGGACCCTGCCGGGCTGGACCCGGGACTCCGCCACCGAGGCGGTCCAGCAACGTGGCGGGAAGGTCAGCGGCTCGGTGTCCAAGAAGACGGACTTCGTGGTGGCGGGGGAGAACGCCGGCACCAAGCTGGACAAGGCCAGGGCACTAGGCCGGCCGGTGCTCGGCGCCGAGGGCTTCCGGGCCCTGCTGGACGAGGGCCCGCCGGCCGCGCTGGAGCGGGTGGTACCCGCCTGACCTGCGACAACGATGGTCACTCTATGTAGTTCACCCCATACTTAAAGTGCCGATAGGGTCAAGGCTGGAGTCTCATCCGCCGACTAACTCTCCGAGCGCGGCACCGCTGCGCCTGTTTCAGGACCGGTGAGGCGGGACAGATGGGTTCGGCGCACGAACGGCCGTCGCTGTGGCGATGGAGCCTGTTCGCGGTCACGTACCAACTCGCCGTGTGGGGTGGACTCGGCGCCGTGGCGGTCTGCATCTTCCTGATGTTCACGCAGCTGGACAGCCTGCAGGTGATGGGACCGGCACTGTTCCTGCTGGCGGCCATGGTGGCCCTTGGTGAGCTGCGTCCGGTGGTGTTCTCGAGCACGTACGAGGCCGACGGGGTGCCGATGTCGTCGGCGTTCGTCTTCACGGCTCTGTACCTGTGGGGCGTGGTCCCAGCATTGGTCCTGCAGGCCTTTGCAATCCTGATCTCCGAGGTCCTGCAGCGCAAGGCCGCCTGGAAGTTGCTCTTCAACATCGGCCAGTACGCACTGTCGGTGTCCGCTGCGTGGCTGGTGCTGGTGGTGGCCGGGGTGTCCACGGACATGTCGAACGGGCGCTTCACTTTCGACGCCAGCGACCTCGGCTGGGTGGTGCTGTCCTGGTTCGCGTACCACCTGGTGAACCTGACTCTCGTCTCGGGACTGGCGAAGTACTACGGCCAGACCTGGTGGGAGTGCTTCACGGACGACTTGTGGTACTTCACGTTCTCCACGGTTGCTGTCCTGGCGCTGGTCCCGTTCATCGTGGTCATGGCCGCCACGTCATGGCAGTTCATCCCGTTGCTCCTGCTGCCACTGTTCGGCGTGTACAAGCTCGCCGCGGTATCAAAGTCACGTGAGCGTGAGGCGCTGCACGACGCGCTCACCCAGCTGCCGAACCGGACGCTGTTCTCCCAGAGCTTGGCGGAGACGCTGGAGCTCGCGTCCCGCGGCGACTCGACGGTGGCGGTGTTCCTGCTGGACCTGGACCGCTTCAAGGAGGTCAACGACACCCTCGGGCACCCAGCCGGGGACCAGCTGCTCGAAGTCGTGGCCCGCCGGGTGCTCAGCGCCGTACGGCCCGACGACGTGGTGGCCCGGCTCGGCGGTGACGAGTTCGCGGTGCTGCTGCCGGACGTACGCGATGCCGGCCACGCGATCGAGATCGCCGAGCGGATCCGCCGCATCCTGGCCGAGCCGTTCCGGCTCGAGGGGGTGCTGGTGGACGTCGACGTCTCCATCGGGATCGCCGTGTCCCCGCAGGACGGCACCGAGGTCGAGTCATTGATGCGACGCGCCGACGTCGCGATGTACGTCGCCAAGGGCGAACAGACCGGCATCGAGGTCTATGACATCGCCCGCGACCCCAACTCCCCACAGCGGCTCGGCACCGTGACGGCATTGCGCGAGGCACTGGACCTCGGCCAGCTCGAGCTGCACTATCAGCCCAAGGTCGACCTCGCCGACGGCGCCGTCGTCGGTGCGGAGGCCCTCGTGCGCTGGCGCCACCCGGATCGTGGGCTCATCGCCCCCGACGAGTTCGTCCCGCTGGCCGAGCGCACCGGTCTGGTGCACCGCCTGACCAAGTACGTCCTGGAGTCGGCACTGGACCAGGTGGCCCAGTGGTGGGCGGGCGGCCTGCACGTCCCGGTCGCGATCAACGTGAGCATGCGCGACCTGCAGGAGGCCGACCTGGCCTTTCTGGTCACGCGGGCCCTCGACCGACACGGCCTGCCACCGGAGGCCCTGGTCCTGGAGGTCACCGAGAGCGTCCTGGTCATGGACCCCGGCCAGGCGGTCGCGACGCTGCGCGACCTGGCCGAGGTCGGGGTCAGCTCCTCGCTGGACGACTTCGGGACTGGGTACTCCTCGCTGGTGCTGCTCGAACAGCTGCCGGTCAGCGAGGTGAAGATCGACCGCTCGTTCGTACGCCGACTGGACGAGATCGGCGGCGATCCGGCGATGGTGCGCTCCATCATCGGCTTCGCCCACGGGCTGGGCCTCACGGTGGTCGCGGAAGGCGTGGAGACTGCCTCGGCGTGGAAGCTGTTGCGGGACATGGGCTGCGACATCGCCCAGGGCTACCGCGTCGCACGCCCGATGCCGCCCGGAGAGGCCAGCCAATGGCTCATGGAGCGCGTGGTGCGTCACGCCGAACGCTCCGTGGGCACCCAGCCCCCCGTGCTCGCCCGTGAGGACCCTTTCGTCCCGGGCGTGCCGCCTCCGGTCGTGCCAGTCACTCGTTGACGCAGGTTCTCCTCGGTTCGGCTTGCCTCGGTGGCCGCGTCACCGCAGTCGGGGCGGCATCGTGATCT
The DNA here is from genome assembly GCA_039922855.1 of Candidatus Nanopelagicales bacterium. Classification (GTDB taxonomy): domain Bacteria; phylum Actinomycetota; class Actinomycetes; order S36-B12; family CAIYMF01; genus JAFIHG01. The sequence goes on from JBDTDW010000056.1 coordinate 6,572, forward strand.
CCCTAGGATGGGGACATGGCTGAACCAGCTCCGATCTCGATCAGTCGCGACGAGGTTGCGCACCTGGCGCACCTGGCGCGGATCGACCTCGACGATGACGCGCTCGAGCACTACGCCGAACAGCTCGGGGTGATCCTGGGTGCGGTCGCGGAGGTGGCACAGGTGGCAGCTGCCGACGTACCAGCGACCAGCCACCCGCTACCGATGCTCAACGTGTTCCGTGACGACGTGGTGAGCCCGTGCCTGAGCGCCGAGCAGGCCCTGTCAGGTGCGCCGGCGGTCGAGGACCATCGCTTCCGGGTGCCGCGGATCCTGGACGTCGAGTGAGCGAGGACCTCACGCGTTGGGACGCCGCGACCACCGCGTCCGCCGTCGCTGCCGGCAAGGTCTCCGCGGTCGAGGTGACGCTCGCCCACCTGGATCGCATCGCCTCCGTCGACGATCGGGTCCATGCCTTCCTGCACGTCGACACCGGCGGGGCGCTCGCCGCCGCGGGTGCTGTGGACAAGGCCCGAGCGGATGGCGAGCGCCTCGGGCCACTGGCCGGAGTTCCGTTGGCACTGAAGGACATCGTGGCGACAGAGGGTGTCCCGACCACGTGCGGCTCGCGCATCCTGGAGGGATGGCGCCCGCCGTACGACGCGACGATCACGACGCGGCTCAAGGACGGCGGCGTCGTCATCCTCGGCAAGACGAACATGGACGAGTTCGCGATGGGCTCCTCCACCGAGCACTCCGCGTTCGGACCCACCCACAACCCGTGGGACCTGGACCGGATCCCGGGCGGGTCCGGCGGCGGTTCGGCTGCGGCGCTCGCGGCGTTCGAGGCCCCGCTGGCGATCGGCACGGACACCGGGGGTTCGATCCGTCAGCCGGCGGCCGTCACCGGCACGGTGGGGGTCAAGCCGACGTACGGGGGAGTCTCGCGCTACGGCATCGTGGCGCTGGCGTCCTCGCTGGACCAGGTCGGGCCGTGCGCGCGCACAGTGCTGGACGCGGCGCTGCTGCACACCGTCATCGGCGGGCACGACCCCCGCGACTCCACCTCCATCGCCTCGCCACTCCCCGACCTGGTCGGCGCGGCCCGGCGGGCGGACGTGCGAGGCATGCGGATCGCCGTCGTGCGCGAGCTCGGCGGCGAGGGCTACCAGGCCGGCGTGCGGCAGCGCTTCGACGAGGCCGTGGAGGCCTTCGCCACGCTCGGCGCCGAGATCGTCGAGGTGTCGTGCCCGCACTTCCCCTACGCCCTGGCAGCGTACTACCTGATCCTGCCCAGCGAGTGTTCGAGCAACCTGGCCCGTTTCGACGGGATGCGCTACGGCCTGCGTGTTGCCGGCGATGACGACCCCAGTGTCGAACAGGTCATGGGCCGGACCCGGGCGGCTGGATTCGGAGCCGAGGCGACCCGCCGGATCATTCTTGGTACGTATGCACTTTCGGCCGGTTACTACGACGCTTACTACGGCCAGGCGCAGAAGGTGCGCACGTTGATCCAGCGTGATTTCGCAGCGGCGTTCGAACAGGCGGACGTCCTCATCTCGCCGACCGCACCGACGACGGCGTTCAAGCTCGGCGAGAAGCTCGACGACCCGCTTGCCATGTACCTCAACGATGTGGCGACGATCCCGTGCAACCTGGCCGGGAACCCCGGGATGTCGTTGCCGGTCGGGTTGGCACCCGAGGACGGACTGCCCGTCGGGCTGCAGATCATGGCGCCGGCGATGGCCGACGACCGGCTGTACAACGTCGGCGCCGCGCTCGAGGCCGTGCTGCTGGACCGCTGGGGTGGTCCGCTGCTCGAGGAGGTCCCCTCGCTATGACGTCCGCTGCCGACAAGGTCCTGCCGTACGACGAGGTCTCCGCCGCTTACGACCCGGTGCTGGGGCTCGAGGTGCACGTGGAGCTCGGGACTGCCACCAAGATGTTCTGCGGCTGCTCGACGGTTTTCGGGGCTGAGCCGAACACCCAGACCTGCCCGGTGTGCCTCGGCCTGCCCGGGTCGCTGCCGGTGGTCAACGCGATGGCCATCGAGTCGGCCATCCGGATCGGGTTGGCACTGAACTGCCAGATCGCGACGTGGTGCCGGTTTGCCCGCAAGAACTACTTCTACCCGGACATGCCCAAAAACTTCCAGACCTCGCAGTACGACGAGCCGATCTGCTTCGACGGTTACCTCGACGTCGATGTGGACACCGCCGAGGGGCGACGTACCGTGCGCGTCGAGATCGAGCGGGCGCACATGGAGGAGGACACCGGCAAGACGCTGCACCACGGCGGTGCCACCGGACGCATCCACGGTGCGGACTACTCCCTCGTCGACTACAACCGGGCTGGTATCCCACTCATCGAGATCGTCACGAAACCGGTGCCAGGTGCCGGGAAGTTCGCGCCGGAGGTCGCCCGCGCGTACGTCACCGCACTGCGAGAGACCCTTCGCTCGCTCGAGGTCTCGGACCTCAAGATGGAGCAAGGATCGATGCGGTGCGACGTGAACCTGTCGCTGCGGGCCGCTCCGGAGGCCCCGCTGGGGACTCGTACCGAGACCAAGAATGACAACTCGCTGCGGTCGATCGAGCGGGCTGTGCGCTACGAGATGACCCGTCAGGGCGCCGTCCTGTCCGAGGGCGGTTCGGTCCTGCAAGAGACCCGGCACTGGCACGAGGACACCGGCATCACGACTTCCGGGCGGGTCAAGTCCGACGCCGACGACTACCGCTACTTCCCTGAGCCGGACCTGCTGCCGATCGCGCCCTCACCCGAATGGGTCGAACAGCTGCGCGCCACGCTGCCCGAGAGCCCTGCGGTGGTCCGGGCGCGGACCCAGGTGGCTTGGGGCATCTCGGACTTCGACATGCTGGCCGTCACCAGCGCGGGCGCCCTGGAGCTCGTCACCGCGACGGTGGCTGCCGGGGCGGACCAGGCCGCGGCACGCAAGTGGTGGCTCGGCGAGCTGGCCCGGGTCGCGAACGAGCGCAGCGTCGAGCTGGCGGACCTGGCGATCACGCCCGCCGACGTGGCCGAGGTCGAGTCACTGGTGGTCTCCGGGACCCTGAACGACACCCTGGCGCGGCAGGTCATCGAGGGCGTGCTGGCAGGGGAGGGGACACCGAGCGAGGTCGTCGCGGCACGCGGCCTGGCCGTCGTACGCGACGACGCCCCGCTGCTCGCCGCGATCGACGAGGCACTGGCGTCCCAGCCCGACGTGGCCGAGAAGATCCGCGGCGGCAAGGTCGCCGCCGCCGGAGCCATCGTCGGCGCCGTCATGAAGGCCACCCGAGGCCAGGCCGACGCCGCCCGAGTCCGAGAGCTCATCCTCCAACGCATCCCCCCACCCCCAGACCCCTAGGGATGAAGGTGCCCCGCGGTGCAACTTCATCCCTAGGGGCGGACGGGTGGGGGCTTGGCTCGGCTGGGGGATATCGTCCGTGGGTGAGCCAACCCACGGTCCTGCTGCCGTGGCCGAACTACGAGCGTGACCTTGGTGACGCCGTCTCGGGCCTGTCGGTGGCCGTGTACGCCGAGGGTGACGATCCCCCTGAGCAGGACGTGCTGGACCGGATCGCCTTCTACGTCCCCGGCTATCTCGGTGACGTCTCCACGCTGCAGGTCATGGGGCGAATGCCGGCGCTGGAGGTCGTCCAGACCCTGACGGCTGGCGTAGAAGGGGTCTGGGCGTACCTCCCGCGTGGTGTCGCACTGCACAACGCAGCCGGCGTCCACGACGCCAGCACCGCCGAGCTCGCGGTGGGTCTGATGCTGGCCCGGCTGCGTCACCTCGATGGTTTCGCCCGGTCCCAGCAAGAAGCGCAGTGGGCCCCGGACAGCTATGACGCGCTCGCCGACAAGACGGTGCTGATCCTCGGGTACGGCCGCATCGGACAAGCCGTTGAGGCGCGGCTGTCCGGGTTCGAGGTCGACGTCGTACGGGTGGCCCGTACGCCTCGTGATCACGCCGACGAGCACGTGTACGGCGTCCAGGACCTGCCGGTTCTGCTTCCCGACGCCGACGTCGTCGTGGTGATCGTCCCGCTGACCCCGCACACCGCAGGGATGGTAGATGCCGATTTCCTGGCCCGCATGAAGGACGGAGCGCTGCTCGTCAACGTCGCCCGCGGGACGGTGGTCGTGACAGCAGACCTGTTGGTAGAGCTGGAGTCCGGGCGATTGCGCGCCGCGCTGGACGTGACCGACCCCGAGCCGCTGCCGGCCGACCACCCGTTGTGGCACGCACCGGGGGTGTTGATCACCCCGCACGTCGGCGGCAACACCACGGCCTTCCTACCGCGCGCCCGTCGCCTCGTCACGGCCCAGCTGCGGCGCTGGCGAAGCGGTGAGCCGCTCGACAACGCGGTGTCCCACCCCTGAGCGCCTCAGGGGGCCGGTCAGGGAAGCAGGTCGACGTCGTTGACCGGTTGCGTACGCGCTGCTCGGCCGATGCCTCGCAGTCTCATACCCACGAGACGAAGGCCGCCTCAACGAGTCATCCGTTCGGCGCTCAAGGGGGACCTTCGGACGCCGATACCTTCTTCATGAGCAAGGCATTCTCCGTCGCATCGCAGGTGGCCGCAGTAGCCTCCGCGGCAACCATCGCTGCGTACGCGGGCGCCTGGTTCGGCGGCCACGCCGCCTGTGCCTGGATCACCATCCGCCACCGCTGACTCCCCCCTCGCTCCCCTGGTGCAGTCGGTGGGGTCGTGGGGTGACTACTGAGGAACCTGCCGCGATCGATGTGAAGCCCCGCAG
>JBDTDW010000057.1:0-5499 GCA_039922855.1 Candidatus Nanopelagicales bacterium
GCGTCCGGTGATGCGCTGGCGGTACTTCGGGTAGCCGGGGTAGATCTGCGCTGCCCGCGCCCACACCGAGTCCGCCTCCTCCGGCGTGGCGGGGCGTGCCACCACCTCGCACCGGTGTCCAGCGTGCTCCAGGACGGCCCTCGCGTCGGCTTCCAGGTTGAGCACCCATGCCGGCGTCGCCGCCTGGCCGAACCTGGTCCCGATGACGGCTAGGTCCGGCCCCGCAGGGACAGCGATAAGTGGAGTCGTACGAGCCTGCCCGCTCTTGCGGCCGGTCGTGGTGATCATGACGATCGGCAGCCCGGCCAGCAGCCGCGGGACGCTGGTGCGCCCCTTCGAAAACTGGTCAACCGCGCGGTCCACCGGTGGCAGCACCCGGGCGAAAGTCCATGCCCCACCCCGGGTCGATGCCATGGCCTGCAGCCAGCGCTGCACGATGTTCGGCGCCCGGAGCCGGTAGTCGAGCTCTTCGGCCACTCCCATGCCCGGCAACCTAGCCGGTCCCGGTTCTGCTCGCCGCCTCAGTTGATCGTGATCGCGAAGACCTTCATCGTCGAAAGGGCCGGGCGCGATGCGTCGGTCATCTGGATCCCGGCGTGGGACGTTCCTGCTTTGGTCGGTCTCCCGTAGATGACGCCGGTGGCGGCCAGCGCCAGACCCGGCGGCAGGTGTCCGGCGACAAGGCGGAAGACGTGTGTGCCGGTGCCGGCGGAGAAGACCAGTTGTTGGCGGTAGACCTGGCCGCGCTTGCCGGCCGCGAGGGTCGGAGCGTTGCGTATGGTCATCGGTGCCACCGTGACCCGGTAGGTGCGCTGGGACGTGACCGTGGGGTGGGCGGCGTCCGACGCGGTGACGACGAACGACCAGGCACCGCCGTTGCGTGTAACGCCGTGCAGCACGCCATTACCGGAAAGGACAAACCCGGGCGGCAGCCGCCCGGAGGTGACCGACCAGATGTAGTGACCGGTCCCACCGGTCGCGGTCAAGGTCTTGACGTACCCGATCCCCGCCAGTGCGTTCGGCACGCTCGGGAGCACGATCGCGATGCAGTCCGGGTACTGGCCGATCGCGGCAGTCACCACGGCGACGGCCGCGGAGCTGGGGGCGGCCACCTGGCGGCAGTTCGTCGCGAACGACCACGACACCCCGGAGTCCAACGCTCGCACCGCGGTTCCCGGCCGTGGGATCGGGTGCTCGAGGGAGTACGCGGCCATGCTGGCAGCATCCACCGGGACCTGCCCGGGACACCCCCGCAGCGCGGTGAGGGTGCACTGTGCCAGATCCAGCAGCGCCCCTCCGGCCGCGACCGCCACCTGGCCGGAGTTGGTGCCGTCGGCAACGCGTAGGTAGGTTCCGTTCGCGACAGCCGGGTGGGTGATCGCGTACGAGTCCAGGCTGCCCTGATTCACCACGACCGCACCGGCGCAGCCCTTGAGCAGCTCGGGGGTGCACGACGGCACCGTGAGCAGCGCTCCGCCGACTGCGCGGGAGAACCGACCAGAGCTTGCGCCGTCGGCAACGCTCACCAGGGTGCCGTTGGGCACGGTCGCCAGCAGGTGGTCCCAGGGCGCCGCTCGCCCGGCGTTCGTCAGGTCCGCCGGATCCACGAGCGCGGCGCCGACGCACCCTGTGGCTGACACGGACGCGCAGTCGGTGATCGCGAGCACGGCACCGCCGGCGACCCGGTAGTAGGCGGGGCCGCCGCGCAGGAACGTGCCGGCCGCGGGCCGGTAGCTCACGTGGCTCCACCGGCCGGCCGCTCCGGCATTGGCCAGCGCTGCCGGGTCGACCGTCGTGAGCGCGGATCCGGCCGGGACGCTTGCAGGTGGCAGGTAGAGCGGGGCGCCACCGGCGAACCGGGAGACCTGCCCCTTCGGTCCGGCCGAAACCAGGGTGCCGTCCGCCGGCTGATCACGCAGATGGTCGAACTGCGCTCCTTTGCCGGCACCGTCGAGCGCTGCCTGGTCCACAAGCACGCTGGGCGCTGCGCCACCGATGTTCGACCACGCCGAGACGTACACCGGCGCCCCACCCGCGATTCGGTAGACCTGCCCGGACCCGGTCGCGGTCACCAGTGTGCCGTCGGCGGGCACCGAGGTGAGCGTGGCCCACTGCGAGTCCGTGAGCGCCTGGACCGCCCGGCTGCCGCCGAACCCGAGCCAGCTTGACACGTAGATCGGCGCTCCCCCGGCGATCCGGTAGACGTGGCTCTGATAGCTGACGAAGTTGCCGTTGGCCGTCGGGCTCGGCGGTGGCGGCGGAGGCGGCGGCTGGGTGGGGACCCGGGCATTCGACTTCGCGTGCAGCCACTTCGCATACGTGAAGGAGCCGTATGCCACCCGCCACGCCGTCACCGGGATGACGACCACGCCGCTGGCCGAGGCGTTCTCCTCCACGAGGGTGAGATAGCCGTTGCCGCTGGCGTTCACGGCGCTGCGCTGCACGACCGTCGTGTGCCCGCCGGTCGAGCTGTTGAAGGTAGGCACCGGGGAGAAGCTCAGGACGTCGCCAGGCACCGGGGCCTTGCCGACCGTGCCGTTGGGGACCACTGTGAAGAACGTGGGGTACGCGGCGAAGTAGTGGTCCACGATCTGATCGCCGTTGGTGCTCTTGTTGTAGACCGCGCCGTACTTGTAGTAGAGGTATCTCCGGGAGAACTCCACGCACTGGTATCCGGCCGTGGTCAAGCTGCCCGGGTACGGGTTCACCCAGACCGGGTTGGTGCTGCCGCGCGGGCCGCAGGCAGGCACGACGATGCTGGAGTCGGAGTAGGCAGCCGGCGTGACGCCGTTGCTGCCGGGCAGTTGGTACGCGCCCGTGAACGCGTTGCAGGCCCCACCCCGCGCCACTTGAGGGCCGACGACTGCGGGCACGCCTGCCGGCGTTGCCGCGGCAGCCTGCGTGGGTGCCACGGCAGCCGGCACGACAAACAGGGCCGTGCTCGCGACGAGCCCGGCCAGCAGCTGTGTCAGCCCCGCTGTCACCCCACGCATGTCCCGCCCTTCGCCGCGTCACCGCCAGCCCTGGTGCCTTTGGACCGCATGAACTCCATCGGCGGAAGAGTCGGTCATGATTAGCCCCTTCGGCGGATTCCCCATCCTGCTCTCGAAAGGACGGCCGCGCTCCCCGGACCGAGGTTCTCGCCGGCAGCTGATGCCACGAATTCTCGGCGGACCCGGCCTAGGCTCCGGCGGGCTCCTGCGCGGCGAGCAGGGCCAGGAAGGCAGCACCGTACCGCTCGGCCTTGACCGGGCCGATGCCGTTGACCGCGAGCAGGTCCGCTGTGGTGCGGGGCCGGGTCGCGATCAGCTCCCACAAGGTCCGGTCCGGCAGGACGACGTACGCCGGCACGCCCTCGGCGTCGGCAATCACGCGCCGCTCGGCGCGCAGCACGTCGAACAGCTCGCGCTCCGGCTCGGACGCGGTCGTAGCCGGCCCGCTGCCTCGCCCCGCGCTGCGGTCCTTGGCCTTGCGTGCCTTCGCCGGCGTCACGAACCGGCGCAGCTCGACGCGCTCAGCGCCACCGAGGATGGGGCGGGCCGCCGGGGTGAGCGTGAGGGCGCCCATGCGCTCGGGGTCCGGCGCCAGCACGCCGCGCGCGACGAGCTGGCGGATCACGCTGCGCCACTGCATGTCGTCGAGGTCCGCACCCACGCCGAACGTCGGCAGCTCGTCGTGACCCCGGCTCTGGACCTTCTCGGTCCGGCGCCCGGTCAGCACGTCGATCACGTGACCGGCACCGAAACGCTCGCCGGTGCGTACAACTGCGGAGAGCACCTTCTGCGCCGGGACCGTAGCGTCCCACAGCTCCGGCGGCGACAGGCAGGTGTCACAGTTGCCGCAGACGTCGGACTGCTCCCCGAAGTACGCCAGCAGCACCCGGCGCCGGCATGTGGAGGCCTCCGCGTAGCCCAGCATCGCGTCGAGCTTGATCTGGTCGACACGTTGGTGCTCCGGTGAAGCCCCGGACCCGGTGATGAACGAACGCAGCTGCACGACGTCGGCCAGGCCGTAAACCATCCACGCCGTCGCCGGCTCACCGTCCCGGCCTGCCCGGCCGGTCTCCTGGTAGTAGCCCTCCAGGCTCTTGGGCAGGTCGACGTGCGCGACGAACCGGACGTCCGGCTTGTCGATGCCCATCCCGAACGCGATCGTCGCCACGACGACGACGCCGTCCTCGCGCCGGAAGCGCTGCTGCACCTGCGCGCGGGTGACGGCGTCGAGCCCGGCGTGGTACGCGAGCGCGTCGTACCCCGCGGCCCGAAGAGCCTCGGTCACCTGCTCGGTGCGTTTGCGCGATCGGCAGTAGACGATCCCGGCTTCGTCCCGAAACCCGCGGCCCTCGTCGCCGGTGGCCAGGAACTGCAGCAGCTGAGCCCCACCGTCGGTCTTCTCCTCGACGACGTAGTGGATATTCGGCCGGTCGAAGCTGGAGACGTACTCCGCCGCTTCGGTCAGTCCGAGCCGCTCATGGATCTCACGCCGGGTGACGGCGTCGGCGGTCGCGGTCAGCGCGATCCGGGGTACGCCGGGGAACCGCTGTGTGATCTCGGCCAACCGCAGGTACTCAGGGCGGAAGTCGTGACCCCACTGAGACACGCAGTGGGCCTCGTCGATCGCGAACAGTGCCACCCCGGGGCCGGCACCGACCTGCTCGAGCAGCGTGAGGAAGGCCGGCAGCAGCAGCCGCTCAGGTGCGACGTACAGCAGGTCCAGCGATCCGTCCAACAGCTGTGCCCGCACCTGGGCGGCCTGCGAAGGAGTGGAGGTCGAGTTCCAGTAAGCAGCCCGCACGCCGAGCAGCTGCAAAGCCTCCACCTGGTCGTGCATCAGGGCGATCAGGGGTGAGACGACGACGCCGACACCGGGTCGCAGCAGCGCCGGCAGCTGGTAGCACAGGGATTTGCCACCGCCGGTGGGCATGAGAACGACACTGTCCTGGCCGGCCACGGTGCGCTCGACGATCGACTCCTGCTCACCGCGGAAGAAGCTGAACCCGAACACCTCGTGAAGCACCTGTACGGCCGAGCCCGACTCCACTGCCCGCTCCCCCGCCATCGGCGCCCGGCGCCCGGTCGCGCGCCGGCCGCTATTGTCCCCCGCCGCAGCCCCGCCGATCCCCACCCCCTCGCGAATTCGGTGGGATCGCAGCCCCTGAGGGCCGCGATCCCACCGAAACCGCGAGGCTGAAAGTCGTCACATGGTCCACGTGTTGAGCGTCAGAGCACCTTCCTGCCACGCGGTGATGGCGGCGTCGAGCACATCGCGCGGGTTGATCGGCTTCACGCCGTCCATCATGTCGATCTCACGCATCCCGTACAGGGCAGCCGCGGAGAAGCGGCACGCGTAGACGTGGCCACCCTCGTCCATGAACGTGCGCAGCTGGTTGTTGTAAGTCATGTTGCCGGGGAAGCCCTCGTCACCGACCTTTGGGTACCCACGCGTCTTGGCGACGATCAGCGACCCGGGCCCGAAGAAGACGATGCTCGTGTCGAAGCC
>JBDTDW010000058.1:0-4577 GCA_039922855.1 Candidatus Nanopelagicales bacterium
CTCGTTGTGGACGTCACGGTCGCGCACCTGTGCCATCGCCCCCCACCACAGCGCAAAGCGGCGCGCCACCGGCGTCACGAGATACGTGACAGCGGCGGCGACCGCCAGGCAGAGCAGGTATTCGCGCACGTCTAAGTCCTAGCCAACTCTCTCTATGTCCTAGCCAATCCTCGTCCTGGCCGGCCTCGTCCTAGCCGATCGTCGAGGGGTAGGCCGGCTTTCCGTCCACGAGCTCAGCCACCTCGGCCGCGATCGATGCCGTGTGTGCTCCGGTGCTGTCTTTCACGGCGCGACCGATCAGCGAGGCGATCACCTTCATGTCGCCCTCGTCCATTCCCTGCGTCGTGACCGACGGCGTGCCGACCCGGATGCCGGAGGCGACGCTCGGCGGCTGTGGGTCGTTCGGGATCGCGTTCTTGTTCAGGACGATGTTGGCGGCGTCCGCGCGCTTCTCGGCGTCGACCCCGGTGACGCCGATACCCTGCAGGTCCAGCAGCGCCAGGTGCGTGTCGGTGCCTCCGGTCACGGCGCGCATGCCCTCTCCGACCAGTCCCTCGGCCAGGGTCTGCGCATTCGCGATCACCTGCCGGGCGTAGGCCTGGTACTCCGGGGTCGAGGCCTCCTTGAGCGCGACGGCCTTGGCCGCCACCGCATGCATGAGCGGGCCACCCTGCATCATGGGGAAGACGGCCTTGTCCAGCGCCGCCGCGTGCTCCGCCTTGCACACGAGCATGCCTCCGCGGGGACCGCGAAGAACCTTGTGCGTGGTGAACGTCACGACGTCGGCGTACGGGACCGGGCTCGGGATCGCCTTACCGGCGACCAGTCCGATGAAGTGGGCGGCGTCGACGAACATGATCGCCCCGACCTCGTCGCAGATCTCCCGGATCGCGGCGAAGTCGATCAGGCGCGGGATGGCGGAGCCCCCGCTGATGATCATCTTGGGGTGGTGCTCACGGGCCAGGTCGCGGATCTGGTCGTAGTCGATGTCCTCGGTCTTGGCGTCGACGCCGTAGTGCAGCGCCTGGAACCACTTGCCGGAGAAAGACACCTTTGTGCCGTGCGTGAGATGACCGCCGTGCGGCAGGCTCATGCCCAGGACCTTGTCACCGGGCTGGCAGAACGCACCGTAGACCGCGATGTTCGCGCTCGCACCGCTGTGCGGCTGCAAGTTGGCGTGGTCGGCGCCGAAAAGTGCCTTCGCCCGCTGGATTCCGAGGGTCTCGGCCTCGTCGACGACACCGCATCCGCCGTAGTAGCGCCGGCCCGGATAGCCCTCGGCGTACTTGTTCGACAGCGTCGAACCCAGCGCCGCCAGGACGGCCGGGGACGTGAAGTTCTCGCTGGCGATGAGCTGCAGCCCGCTGTTGAGGCGGTCACGCTCGGCCAGCAGGATCCGAGCGATGTCCGGATCCGTGCGCTCCAGTGCCACGAAGTCCGGGCCCCAGGCGACGTGGGCGGACGAGGACTCGGACATGTGATCTCTCCCTAGGCTCGCGGCAAGGCCCGGCGGCACAACTCCGCCGACGGGTCCTCTTCAGCGTACTCGCGTGGCGTGCTCGCGTAGGTGAGGTGGATGCTCCGCAGGATGTCAGGATCCGGGCACCACGAGGTCTGGTGCCACCGAGCGCAGCACGTCCAGGTCCAAGGCTCCGAGTCGCAGCAGGACCGGCGCGTCCCCGGATACGTCCACAATCGTGCTGGGTACGGCGTCGGCACAGGGTCCGCCGTCCAGGTAGATGGACACGCTGTCCCCCAACTGCTCGCGGGCCTGGCCGACATCACTGGCCGCCGGGTGGCCCGACCGGTTCGCGCTGCTCACGCCCAGCGGTCCGGTCTCGCGCAGCAGTTCGATCGCGACCGGGTGAAGCGGCATCCGCAGCGCGACGCTGCCGGCGGCGTCGCCCAGGTCCCAGGTCAGGGTCGGCGCCTGACGGACCACCACGGTCAGCGGGCCCGGCCAGAACGCCTCGACCAGGTCGCGGGCCGTACGGCTCAGGCCGAAAGCAAGTCCGTCCACCGTGGACGGGCTGCCGACCAGGACCGGCACGGGCATGTCCCGCCCACGACCCTTGGCGCTGAGCAGACCGTCGATCGCTCCCGGGGAGAACGCGTCGGCGCCCACCCCGTAGACGGTGTCCGTGGGCAGGACGACCAGGTCACCGCGGCGGATCGCGGTGGCCGCCGCGGCCAGCCCGTGGATCCGTTCGTCGGGGATGGAACAGTCGAAGAGCAGGCTCACACCCGGTGATCCTGCCTCATCGGTGCCCAGCGCCTCGCGTCAGGCGCGGGAGGCGAGGGTGTAGCGGTCCCGGCCGGCCAGGTCGACCCGGTCGAGGACGTCGAGGTAGCCAGCTGCCCGCAGCACCGCGGGCACCCCCAGCTCGCCTGCCGACTGCCCCTGCGCATCACCGTGCTCCATCACGAGCACACCTCCGGGGCGCAGCAGCGCGGCCGCCGACACCGCGACGGCGCGAACGACGTCGAGGCCGTCGGTCCCGCCGTACAGCGCCGCAGCCGGGTCGTACTCGCGGACCTCCGGATCACGCGGGAACGCACCATCAGGGATGTACGGCGGGTTGCAGGTGACGAGGTCGACCGTCCCGACGATTGCTGTCAGTGCACCCTCGTGCACGAGACCGGCGTCGGCGTGGTGCACCAGGACCAGCGAGCCGGCCGCGTCGATCCGGTCGGCATAGTCGGCGACGTTGCGCTGCAGCCACGGCAGGGCCGCCGCGTCGACCTCGACCAGGTGCACCGTCGTGCCCGGCACCTCCACGGCCAGCGACAGCCCCAGGGCACCGGACCCGGAACAGAGGTCGACGACGAGACGGTGCGGCGACTCACGCAGAAGGCGGATCGCCGCCTCGGCGACGATCTCGGTCTCCGGGCGGGGTACGAAGACGCCTCGACCGACCGCGACCGTGCCATAACGGAACGGCGCCTGCCCGACCAGGTGCTGCAACGGCTGCCGGGACGCCCGCTTGGCCAGCAGCGACTCGAACCGCACCAGGGCGGTCCGGTCGACCTCCTCGGAAAGCACCAGGTGCCCGCGCGTGACCCCGAGGACGTGGGCGAGCAGCAGCTCGGCGTCGGCACGCGGGCTCGGCACCTCGGCAGCGGCCAGGCGGCGCTCGGCGTCGACCAGGACCGTACGCAACGGGCGACCGGAGACCTCGGTCATGCCGGCTCGCCGAGTGCGGCCATCTGTGCGGCCTGGTCCGCGGTGACACAGGCGTGGACGATCGGCTCGAGCTCGCCATCGAGGACCTGGTCGAGGTTGTACGCCTTGTAGCCGACCCGGTGGTCGCTGATGCGGTTCTCCGGGAAGTTGTACGTGCGGATCCGCTCGCTGCGATCCACCGTACGGACCTGGGAGCGGCGCACGTCCGAGGCCTCCTGCGCCGCCGCCTCCTCCGCGAGCGCGATCAGTCGGGCTCGCAGGATGCGCAGCGCTGATTCCTTGTTCTGCAGCTGGCTCTTCTCGTTCTGGCAGCTCACGACGGTGCCGGTCGGCAGGTGGGTGATGCGTACCGCCGAATCCGTCGTGTTGACGCTCTGCCCACCCGGGCCGCTGGAGCGATAGACATCGATGCGCAGGTCGTTCGGATCGATCTCAACCACGACGTCCTCCGTCTCGGGCAGGACCAGGACCCCAGCGGCGCTGGTGTGGATGCGGCCCTGCGACTCGGTCACCGGGACCCGCTGCACACGGTGCACGCCGCCCTCGTACTTCAGGCGGGCGTAGGGCGCCTCACCGGGCTCGACCTGCCCACGGGCCTTGATCGCGACCGCGATGTCCTTGTAGCCGCCGAGGTCCGACTCCTCCGCCTCGAGCACGTCGGTCTTCCAGCCGCGCTGCTCGGCGTAGCGCAGATACATCCGGAGCAGGTCACCAGCGAACAGCGCGGACTCGTCACCGCCCTCGCCGGCCTTGATCTCCAAGATCACGTCGGAGTCGTCGAGGGGATCGCGCGGGATGAGCAGCAGGTTCAACCTCTCGCCCAGGGTCTGCTGGACTGCGGCGAGCTCGTCGGCTTCGCCGCGGAACGACGGGTCGTCGTACGAGAGTTCCTGCGCTGCGGCGAGGTCCTCCCCGACGCGCTGCCATTCGCGGTAGGTCGTGACGGCCGGCCGCAGGTGCGCGTACCGCCTCGCGAGCTTGCGAGCCGCGTTCTGGTCGGAGTGGATGGCAGGGTCGGCGAGCGTGGCCTCGAGGTCGGAATACTCAGCCACCAGGGCGTCGACGGCCTCGAACACCGTTGCCTCCTGTTGTGCTGCGGGCCTTCGCCGGTCCTGTTGTCCTGAGGCCCGTAAAGCGTCGGCTGATGCCGCGGAGCTGGAACCGCGGGTCGCTCTGGGTGCGCGGCGGTGCGCCTAGCACACCGCGGCGCACTGGGTCCCCGCTGACGAGCGGAGCGAGTCAGTAGGGGACTTCATCACCTAGGAAGAGGCGGGGGCGTCGGCCTTCTTGCCGAAGCGCTTCTCGAACTTGGCGACCCGGCCGCCGGTGTCCATGATCTTCTGCTTGCCCGTGTAGAACGGGTGGCAGGCGCTGCAGACCTCGACGTGGATCG
>JBDTDW010000059.1:0-12560 GCA_039922855.1 Candidatus Nanopelagicales bacterium
AGAGCCAGAAGTCGGCGAACTCCGCCAGGGTCTGGGTGCCGGCTTGCGGGTCGATGAACTGCCCGCGGGAGATGTCGACGTCAACGGTCTTGGCGAACCGGTATGCGTCGGACTTGCGGGTGAAGGAGATGCTGCGTTGGGTACCCTCAGGGGTGCGGTACATGACCCGCCAGGACCGACCCCGTTGCACTACCGCTGCCATGGGGTCCACCGTGATACAGGCCGAGACTGGCAACAAGATGGCAACAACAGAAGTGAGTCATGCGGACGGCAGGTGACAAGAACTGACAAGCTCTCCAGGGCAACGACAGGGCCGAAACCCTTTGTGTAGCAAGAAAGTTGCCCGCTGGCCAGCGACGCAGCACCTTGACATGCGAATCGGGGAGAGACGCTCCGGCTTACAGGCCGACTCGTCCGTCCTCCGCCTGTGACCTGAAAGGAACTACGCCAGCGGCGGCCGGCTGGGAACGCGGCTCAGGATCGGCGCTGTGACCTCGGGCTACGTGGTGGCCGCGCTGAGTCACTGACGCGGGCGTGCTCAACTTGTGGCCGTACGCGGGTTGGTAGCTGTTCGTGCCCCAGAGGGACCCACCCCTGGATTGCGCCGGTCGGTGGCGAGGACGCCGCGAGCCTTGACCAGTGGCCGGCCGATTGCGGGCATGGTCGCGTTGAGGGGATCGTCGCCTGCGACAGGTGGTCACACTCGGACTGGCCTGCACGTCAGTTGGGTGGGGGACGGGCCAGACATGGAAGGTTGAGCACCTTGGACCAGACGGAGATCTTCGAGGCAGAGCGATCGCGTCTGCTGACCCTCGCCACTCGGGTTCTGGCTGATTACGGCGAGGCCGAGGACGTCGTGCAACAGGCCTGGTTACGGCTGCACCGCACGGACGCCGATATCGAGCGTCTTCCCGCGTGGCTGACGACCGTGACCACCCGGCTGTGCCTGGACCGGCTGCGGGCACGGATCCCCACCCCTAGGGCCGAGATCGAGGTGGGGCAGACCGCGCCTGATCCGGCCGATGACGTCGTGCTCGCCGACACCGTCGGCGTCGCGCTGCAGGTGGTGCTGGATCGGCTTTCACCCCCGGAGCGGGTTGCGTTCGTGCTGCACGACAGCTTCGGCTTCGGGTTCTCCACGATCGCCGCCGTTCTTGACACCACACCGGTGGCCGCGCGCAAACTCGCTTCCCGCGCCCGCTCCAAGGTGGGCCAACCTGCGCACGAGGACCAGCTGGCCGACTGGGAGGTTGTGGACGCGTTCATGGCGGCCGCACGAGAGGGTGACTTCGATCGGTTGTTGCGGCTGCTTGCCCCCGACGCTGCTGTGACCGCCGACGACGCCGCGATCCTGGTCGGCACCCCCGAGTCGATCGAGGGCCGGCGCGAGGTGGCGACGTTCTTCAACGGCAGCGCTCACGCTGCTCTTGCGGTGTTCGCCGGTGATCGCCCCGCTGCGGCTTGGTTCCACCAGGGGCAGGCGTTGGTCGTGTTCGACTTCGCCGTCGAGGGTGGCCTGGTTCGAGGCATCACGTTCCGCGCCGAGCCACGCGTACTGGCGCAGGTAGCACGACGGGATGGGAACGAACGACGCGGCTGATCCACCTGATGGTCACACCTTCCCCATGCCGATCGTCAACTAGAGGAAAGCCAACACTCCGGCCACGCCACAGAAGGAGAACGAGGATGAAGACCATGACCTGCCGCCAACTGGGCGGACCCTGTGACCTGGAGCACAGCGGTCAGAATGCCGATGAGGTCATCAAGGCCCAGGACCGCCACCTCAAGGACCAGGAACAGTCCGGTGACGCGGGCCACCGGCAGGCCCGCGAGGCGATGAAGGGTCGCTGGCGGCACCCGAAGAAGTCCATGGACTGGTACCGCGATACGAAGAGGTCTTTCTCCGAACTCCCGGAGCACTGACCTGGCCGAGCGCCCCCTGCGATCCCGTTCCGAGCAGGATCGAGAAAAGACGAGTAGACACCCCGAGCTTTCATAGAAGGGGCCGCTATCTCGAGCCCCGCACATCACGAGAGGAGAGCCAAGAATGCCCGCGAACAATGCCAAGTCTGCACTTACCGGCTTCACCGCCGAGGAGCATGCCGCGATGAAGGAGCACGCCGCTGAGCTGCGCGCCACGGGCACGAAGGGCGCCAAGAAGGCGGATGGGTTGTCGGCGGTACTCGACAGCATCGCGAAGATGGCGCCAGAAGATCGTGCGCTGGCCGAGCGCGTACATGTCGTCGTGACAGCGAATGCCCCAGGACTGTCCCCGAAGACGTGGTACGGGATGCCCGCCTACGCAAACGCGGACGGGAAGGTCGTGGTCTGCTTCAAGAATGCCGGTAAGTTCAACACCCGCTACTCGACCTTGGAATTCCAGGACGCTGCGCACCTGGACGACGGTGAGATCTGGCCGGTGTCGTACGCGCTCGAAAAGTGGAGCTCGGTGGTGGAGCTGAAGGTCGCCGAACTGGTGACGGCGGCGATCTCTTGACGATGGCTCCACTGCCGGTTCCGCGGGTCACCGCAGTACGACACGTCTCGACGGTCTGGCCCAGCCAGACCCAGGAGTGTCCGCAGCTCGAGCCCTGCTTGGCATCGCCGACCACCACGTACCCGTCGTGGTCATCGACGTCGGCCACCACCGGCGTGCGGGCAGCCAGACCGGTTAGGAACCGGGAGGCGACCTCGTCAGCGCCTCCACCCGCCGTGCGCTGCCTGTCCCGTGAGCTCGACCCATCTACGACCTTCGCCGACTCGCCGAGCTTCACACCTCGAGAAGTCAGCCGCGCTCGATGTCGACCGGATGCGGATGGGTGGCAGAGCGCCCCTGGAACGAGAGGATCTTCGGGTTCTGGATGACCCCTTCACGGATCTCGATCGCCTGCCGGATCGTCTCGTCGAGCACCCACGCATCTGGACCAGCCATAACCGTCCTCAGGTGCGGGATGAGAGCCTCGCTGATGACCCAGCTCGAGGAGTCGAACAGCAACGAGGGGCTGTGGTCGACGCCGTAGTAGTGCACGCCGTTCCCCGCGTCGAACATAGGTTGCTCGAAGGTCGTGGGTCGCGCAAAGTCGAATCCCATGCCCTCGTCGCACGACACGTCCACGATGAGACTACCCGGCCGGAATGGCGCCAGATCATCTCCAGTCACGAACATGAGCGGTCGGTCCGTGTCCTGGAACACACAGTTGACGATGATGTCGTGCTCGGCCAGAAACGCCGCGGTCGGCTGCGAGCCTTGCTCCCTGAGGGTAGAAGTCCGGCTCGGATCGGCTTCGACGCGTTCCATGTGCTCGAGATTCGCCGAGGGGATGGGAGCCGCCACAACAGCTACCTCACGTTGGGTCAAAACCGTGACGTCGTGCACGCCGAGCGACTGGAGCGCCAGGACGGCGCCGCGCGCGGTATTCCCGAAGCCGATCACGACCGCCTTGAGATGCCGGCCGTAATGACCGGTGGCCCCGATCAACGTCATTGCGTGCAGGACGGAGCAGTAGCCGGCGATCTCGTTGTTCATGTGAAAGACGTGCACGCCGAACGAGCCGTCGGACATCCAGTGGTTCATGGCCTCCCAAGCGATGAACGTGAGGTGCTTGTCGATGGCAAGCTGCGTCATCGCCCGGTCCTGCACGAGATGCGGCCACCCCCATAGCACCTGCCCGTCCCTGAGCGATTCGACATCGGATCGCAGCGGCTTGGGCAGCAGCACGACGTCCGCCGTCGCGAGAACCTCCTCGCGCGACGCGACACGACCGACCAGCGCGGCGAGCACCTCGTCAAGCACCCCGAACCGCTCGCCGTAGCCACGCTCGACCACCATCCGCGCCCGAAGGTCCGCATCGATCTGGTCGAGGTGCCGGGGGTGGATCGGCACCCGGCGCTCGTTCTCCATGCTGGACCGGCCGATCAGCCCGAGGCTGAGCTCACTCACGTGACCCCCTGAGAAGTCGTGACCAACACATTCTTCGGGATCTGCTACCTCGGAAGGGACAGCTCCCGATGACAGAAAAGGTCGTCGGAGCCTTGCATGGCTGGGTCAGGCTACCGTGCCGCGAGCGGGCTGGTCGGTGACTCTCCAACCGTGCGCGGGCTTGGAGCAGTCTCGCGCCAGATCTGCTGCAGGGTCGCTCTCGCCCTGGGCACGTCTTCAGGGCTCAGAACTGGAAGACGACGCGGGCTGGTACGCGACCGGACAGCACATCCTGGATGGACTGGTTGACCTCGTCGATCTTGTGCTCCACGGCGATCACCTTGGTCCGTCCGGCGACATGGAGCGCGAAGACGTCGGCGAGGTCGTTGCGCGTGCCCACGATCGAGCCGATGACAGTCTTTCCGTTGAGGACCGTGTCGAAGATCGGCAGGTTGAGCGAGGCGTTGTCGGCGGGAAGTGCGACGCAGACCAGTCGACCACCGCGGCGTAGTGACCGGAACGCCTGGTCGAAGGACGCCGGGTTGGCGGCGAGCGCGACTGCCACGTCGGCGCCTCCAAGAGCCTGGATGGCTTCGACCGGGTCACTGGTTCGGGCATTGACGACGTGGTCGGCGCCCAGTTCCTTGGCCATCGTGAGCTTGTGATCCTCGACGTCTACGGCAATGACGAAGCCACCGGCGATCCGGGCGTACTGCAGCGCCAGGTGCCCGAGGCCGCCGATTCCGAAGATCGCGACGGTTTCCGCTGGTGCGACCCGAGCCACCTTGATCGCCTTGTAGGTGGTGACCCCGGCGCACGTGAGCGGTGCGGCGTCGATGGCCGAGATGCTGTCCGGGACGGGTGTGGCGAACGCTGCGGGGACGACCGCGTACTCGGCGAACGTGCCGTTGACGGAGTAGCCGGAGTTCTGCTGCTTCTCGCACAGGGTCTCCCAGCCGCTGATGCAGTAGCGACACTCACCGCAGGCGTATCCGAGCCACGCGATCGCGACTCGCTCGCCGACCGCTCGTGACGTCACACCTGTACCGAGAGTCTCGATGTGGCCGATGCCCTCGTGGCCGGGCACGAACGGAAGGGTCGGCTTGACCGGCCAGTCACCGTGGGCGGCATGGATGTCGGTGTGGCACAGCCCGCTTGCCTCGATGCGGACCAGGACTTCGCCGGGACCGGGCTCGGGTATGGCCAGGTCCTGGATCTCGAGCGGTGCAGCGAAGTCAATGACTACGGCGGCTTTCATGGTGAGCTCCATTCTGGGGCGGTGCGGCCGTCCGATTGGTCGACTTGGAAGATGCTTGGCGTGGCTCACGAAGCAGCGTGGGTAATGAAGTGCGCATCGTCGCCGGTGGCGAGCGAGAAGCCCTGCGGTGGGCCTGTCGCGACGTCCTCAAGGTGGGGGAGGAACACCTGCCATCAATCAAACACTCGGCCGTGATCGGACTTGTAGGGCCGAAGGTCCTGATGGCTCGCAGCCAACTGGAGCGGCGGCAGGCGTGCGTGACGAGAGCAGGCCTACCTCGCAATGAGCATGACGACCTGGCCGAGGCCGTCGCATGGTCGCTGGGGCGTGGAGTCGTGTCGGATGAATCGGCGCTGGACCTGCACGGCCTCTCGGAATGAACCCCTCGCGGGTGCATCTGACGGTGCCGTGTGACCATCACCCACGCGCAGCCGGTGGCGCGTTGTTCCACTTGCATCGGCGCGCACTGGCGACCTCCGATGCCAGGGCGGGCGACGGAATCCCGGTGACGAAGGTTTCCCGGACTGTCCGCGATCGTGTGGACCCGGGTGCTCTTCGTGACGCGAGTCGTCGCTGTGCGCCGGTCGCTAACCCGAGTGCAGCAGCCGCGCGGCCGCGAGGGCAATCGGTAGCAGGTCCGCGCCCCCCGCGTCGAGGTGCTCCTGCAGGTCGGCCCGTATCGACGGGTCCCAGTACCGGCGGATGTGCGCCGCCACGGCAACCGCCGCGTCGTCGTCGGAGAGCCGCGGGAACTGCACGGCGACCTCGTTCGCGTACCGCACGTACGATTGCAGGTGCGCCTGACGGGCTGCCTCGGTCACCGTGTCAGCCACCGACACCGACCCCCGACCCCGCGGGCACGTGTCCCGCCTCTGCGACCGCCACGTTGCCCGCGGTGTGCGGGTGGGTGAGCTCGACCTGCACGGCGGTGACCTTGTACTCCGGGCAGTTCGTGGCCCAGTCGGAGAGCTCGGTTGTGATGACGTTCGCGCCGGTCTCCGGGTGATGGAACGTCGTGTAGCAGACGCCGACGGGCATCCGCTCCGCGACCTTGGCCTGCACCGTCGTCGTTCCGACCCGGCTGGTCAGCGTGACGAGGTCACCGTCGCGGATACCGCGGTCCTCGGCGTCGTGCGGGTGCAACTCGAGCAGGTCGCGCTCATGCCAGGAGACGTTGTCCGTGCGCCGAGTCTGCGCGCCGACGTTGTACTGCGACAGGATCCGACCGGTGGTCAGGATGAGCGGGAACCGCCGGGTCGTGCGCTCCAGGGTCGGGACGTAGGTCGTCTCGACGAAACGGCCCTTGCCGCGTACGAACTCCTCCATGTGCATCACCGGCGTGCCGAGGGGCGCACTCTCGTTGCACGGCCACTGCACGCTGCCGACACGGTCGAGCAGGTCGAACGACACGCCCGCGAAGGTCGGCGTCGTCATTGCGATCTCGTCCATGATCTGGCTGGCCTGGTCGTAGTGCATCGGGTAGCCCATCGCCTGCGCGAGCTCGCAGGTGACTTCCCACTCCTGCTTGCCGCACCTCGGCTCCATGATCGGCCGGACCCGGTTGATGCGCCGCTCGGAGTTGATGAAGGTGCCGTCCTTCTCAAGGAACGACGTGCCGGGCAGCAGCACGTGCGCGAACTTCGAGGTCTCGTTCTCGAACAGGTCCTGCACGACGAGGAAGTCGAGGCTGCCGAGGGCGGCACGCACGTGGTTCAGGTTCGGGTCGGACTGTGCGACGTCCTCGCCCTGTATGAACATCGCGCGATAGGTGCCGTCGACGGCGGCGTCGAACATGTTCGGGATCCGCAGCCCGGGCTCCTCGAGAAGCGGCACGCCCCAGGCCCGCTCGTAGATGCCGCGTACTTCGTCACCGCCGACGTGGCGGTAGCCGGGGTATTCGTGCGGGAACGAGCCCATGTCGCAGGAGCCCTGCACGTTGTTCTGGCCGCGCAACGGGTTGACGCCGACGCCCGGGCGCCCGATGTTCCCGGTGGCCATCGCCAGGTTGGCCATGCCCATGACCATTGTCGAACCCTGGCTGTGCTCGGTGACGCCGAGGCCGTAGTAGATGATCGAGCGTGGCGCGGTCGCATAGAGCCGGGCGGCGGCGCGCAGGTCTGCCGCCGGAATACCGGTGATCTCCTCGACCGCCTCGGGGCTGTGCTCGGGCTCCGCGATGAACGCCGCCCAGTCGGCGAAACCTTCGCAGCGGCGGGCGACGAAGTCCTCGTCGACCAGGCCCTCGGTGACCACGACGTGGGAGAACGCGTTGACCACAGCGACGTTCGTGCCCGGCCGCACCGGCAGGTGGTAGTCGGCCCGGACGTGCGGCGAACGCACCAGGTCGGTGCGCCGCGGGTCGACCACGATCAGCTTCGCGCCCTGGCGCAACCGGCGCTTCATCCGTGAGGCGAAGACCGGGTGGGCGTCCGTCGGGTTGGCGCCGATGACGAGGATGACGTCGGTCTCGTCGACTGAGGCGAAGTCTTGTGTGCCGGCAGAGGTTCCGAAGGTCTGACTCAGGCCGTAGCCGGTCGGTGCGTGGCAGACCCGGGCACAGGTGTCGATGTTGTTGTTGCCGAACGCGGCGCGCACCAGCTTCTGCATCACGAAGACCTCTTCGTCGGTGCAGCGCGACGATGCGATCGCGCCGATCGAACCGAGCCCGTGCTGCGCCTGGATCTCACGCAGACGGCGAGCGACGAAGGGGATCACCTCGTCCCATTCGACCTCACGCCAGGGGTCGGCGATGTTGTCGCGCATCCGCGGCTTGAGGACGCGATCGGGGTGTGCGGCGTAGCCATAGGCGAACCGGCCCTTGACGCAGGAGTGGCCCTCGTTGGCACCGCCCTCCTTGTACGGGACCATCCGCACCAGGTGTTCCTCGCCGTCGGCATCGGTGCCCAGCTCGGCCTTGAACGTGCAGCCGACACCGCAGTAGGCGCAGGTGGTCAGCACGCTGCGCGTCGGCATGCCGAGCTCGACGACGCTGCGCTCCAGCAGCGCGTCGGTGGGACAGGCCTGCACGCAGGCACCACAGGACACGCACTCGGAACTGAGGAAGTCGTCAGCGGCGGTGCCGGCGGACATCCGGGAGTCGAAGCCACGGCCCTGGATGGTGAGCGCGAACGTCCCCTGGATGTCGTCGCAGGCGCGTACGCACAGGGAGCAGAGGATGCACTTCTCGGGGTCGTAGTCGAAGTAGGGGTTGGAGTGGTCCACCGTCTCGTGCAGGTGGTTCTCGCCGCCTCGGGTGTAACGGACATCGGTCACGCCGACTCGCTCGGCCATGCTGTGCAGCTCGCAGCGGCCGTCACCGGCGCAGTCGGCAGGGTGGTCGGACAGGTAGAGCTCGACGACGCCCTGGCGCAGCCGGTCGAGCTTGGGCGAACGTGTGCGTACGACCATGCCGGACGCGGCCGGCGTCGTGCAGGAGGCCGGGGTGCCCTTGCCTCCCTCGACCTCGACCAAACACATCCGGCAGGAGCCGAACGCGTCGAGCCGGTCGGTGGAGCACAGTTTCGGCACGTCGATCCCGGCCAGCGCAGCGGCGCGCAGCACCGAGGTGCCGGGGGCGACGGCGACGGACACGCCGTCGACGGTCAGCTCGACGCTGGTGTCACCGGCGGCCTCACCGGGGGTGGGCGGCGTGCCGAGGTCAGGCTCGGTCAGCAGGCCGGGCTGCTCCAACAGTGTCATCGCGACTGCACCTCCGTCCGGGTTGCGCTGCCGTCAAGGAAGTCCTGGGAGCTGAAGTCCTCAGGGAAGTGGCGCAACGCACTGCGCACCGGCATCGGAGTCAGCCCACCCAAGGCGCACAGCGACCCTTCCGTCATCACTTCGCACAGGTCCTCAAGTAGCACGAGGTTGGCGTCACGGTCCTGACCGGCCCTGATCCGATCGATGACCTCGACGCCACGCACCGAGCCTATGCGACACGGCGTGCACTTGCCGCACGACTCCTCCGCGCAGAACTCCATGGCGAACCGGGCCTGTTCGGCCATGTTGACGGTGTCGTCAAAGACGACGATGCCGCCGTGCCCGAGCATCGCCTGCACGGCGGTGAGCGACTCGTAGTCCATCGGGGTGTCGAGCTGGGATGCCGGCAGGTACGCGCCCAGCGGGCCTCCGACCTGCACCGCGCGGATCGGGCGACCGCTGCGGGTACCGCCTCCGAAGTCCTCCACCAGCTCTCGCAGAGTGACACCGAAAGGCACCTCGACGATGCCGCCACGAGCGATGTTTCCGGCCAGCTGGAACAGGCTGGTGCCCAGGCTGCGACCGGTGCCGAGGGCGGCGTACGCCGCCGCGCCGTCGGCCAGGATCATCGGGACGCTGGCTAGCGAGACCAGGTTGTTGATGACCGTGGGGCGGCCGAAAAGTCCTCGCAGCGCGGGGATCGGCGGCTTCGGGCGGATCATGCCGCGCTTGCCCTCGAGGCTGTCGAGCATCGAGGTCTCCTCGCCGCAGATGTAGGCACCTGCACCCATGCGTAGCTCGAGCTCGAATGCGAACCCGCTGCCGAGGACGCTGTTGCCGAGCAGGCCGTGGGCGTACGCGATGTCGATCGCCGTGCGCAGCGTCCGGGCTGCGGCGGGGTACTCGGAGCGCAGGTACACGTAACCCTTGTCGGCTCTGACCGCGTAGCCCGCGATGACCATGCCCTCGATGGTCGAGAACGGGTCGCCCTCGAGCATCATGCGGTCAGCAAAAGTCCCGCTGTCGCCCTCGTCGGCGTTGCAGCAGATGTATTTCTGCTCGCACGGGACGGGGCTGCCCGGGTCGTCGACGCCCGAGGTGTCCAGGACGGTCCGCCACTTGATGCCGGTAGGGAACCCGGCGCCTCCGCGGCCGCGCAGGCCGGACGCGGTGACCTCGGCGACGACCTCCGCCGAAGACATTGTCAGGGCACGGCGAAGGCCGACGAGCCCGCCGTGATCGGCATAGTCCTCCAGGGACAGCGGGTCGATGACACCGACACGGGCGAACGTGAGGCGGTGCTGGCGCGCCAGCCAGGGCAGCTCCTCGACCAGGCCGATACAGCGCGGGTGGTCGGTTGGGCCGTCGGCGAGGCCGGGGGTGGCGAGCACGCCAGGCAGCTCCTTCGCGCTCAGCGGGCCGTAGCCGACCCGACCCGCCGCCGTGGCGACCTCGAGCAGCGGCTCCAACCACAGCAGGCCGCGGCTGCCGGTGCGCACGACCGTGGCCGCGGCGGCTGCCGCCCCGGCGAGCTCGTCGGCGCCGACGGCGACGGCGGCGATGTCCTGGGGCACGTAGACGGTGATGGTGGTCAGCTGCTCGGTGTGGGGCTGGGTGGCGCCCGGGGCCTGGGCCGTGTGCTGGGCCTGGTCGAGCAGCGCGTCGAGGGCGGCCACGTCGACTCGGCCGTGGACGGCCTCGCCGACCTGCACGCTTGGACCGAGGGCGCAGTTGCCGAGGCAGAAGACCTCGTCCAAGGTGAGGGCTCCGTCGGGAGTCGTGGCGCCGATCTTCACACCGAGGAGATCGGTCGCGTGGTCGATCAGCGAGTGGCAACCGTTCGCCTGGCAGGCCTCGCCCCGGCAGATGCGTACGGTCGTGCCTCCTGGCGCCTCGGTGCGGAAGTCGCGGTAGAAACTGACGACGCCGTAGACCTCGGCGCGGGTCAGGTTCAGCTCTTCGGCGATAACGGGGATAGCGGCCGGGTCGATCCAGCCGTACTCGCGGCATACGTCGTGCAGGATCGGCAGCAGCGCGCCCGGCTCGTCACGACGGGTGCCGGCAAGCGAGCGGACCTCAGCGGCGTAAGGCGTGTCCGGCGTGCGCTCCGGCCCCGCCCAGTCCCGGTTCCGGCGCCGCCGGCCGGGCCGGTCGTCGGCGGCTCGGGGCGGCTCGCCGGCCGGGTTGTCGCCATGGTGCTGGGGTTCCCTGCTGGTCATGCCACCACCATGCCACGCGGGCACGGCGACCGCTGCCCCCTGGTCAGCTAGCCGCGGCGGGTCTGGGCGCGAAGCCGTTAGGCCCACTGGTGATCCCCAGCCCGTGCGGGAGGGCCGATCGTGCTTCCCCATCCGGATTGTGGCCGACCAGCTGGAACGGACTGTGCAGTCGTCAGACTCGGCTGGCGGCGATCTTGGCGAGAGTGAGAGTTCGGTCGCTGATCGAGCTCGCCGTGAGATTGGTTACCGACAGGACCACCAGCGTGTCGCCCTTCGTGAAGTAGATCCCTGCTGTACCTCGCCCAGAGACTTCGAATGCTCTCTCCCCCACCCCGGCGACATCGGCCGCGTGGAGGTTTGGGTTGCTGTGAACGAGCTGGTAATCGGCCACTCCGCGCGTCGGCGTGACATTGACGAGGACGAATTCTGTTTGATATGTGCCGTACTGGCACTGAGTGGAGCCACCCTTCTCGAAGCCGCGGGCCGGCCCCGGGTCTGCCCCCAGTGCGGTTGTCACGTCCTGCTCGGTCACCAAGGCGCACGCAGTGGTGTCGCCCGTGGGAGCCGCAGACACGGCTGCGTCCGCCGTGGCGGCCGGCGTGTCGGCCGCCACGGTGGGTTGGGGGGACGCGGGAGTAACCACGCTGCTGCTGGTCGTGTCCGAAACCGGCACAGCGACGTTGGATGCAGCACTACTGCTGCACCCGGCGATCAACAGGCCCGCAGCGATGCCGGCGGATGCCGACGCGATTCGTCCGGGGTGTGGATTCTTCACGATGCCTTCTTTCGACTGGATCGACCGTTACGCACGTTGCGGATGGATGGGGCCGAAGCCCGGTGTGGACGTCAGGTCGGGGGACCAGGAGGGGTAAGGGGCCTGAAGACAACCGTCATCCCGTTGGTACTGGCCTTGCACGGGCTTGGCGGATGGATCGACACAATGGCGATGTTCGGAAGTGAAAAGCGGCTCACCGGAAACAGGACTGTGTCGATAACGACAAGACCGGCTGCGGTATCAATCGATGTCCGGGCGTATCCGGGTGGTCCGCACACGCTGCCGGTCGACTTGCACGGAGGACCAGGGGGGATTGCGAACGGTATGCCGAACATCGGCGAACCCGGTGAACTCGGTGAACTCGGTGAACTCGGTTCGAGCTGTACCGTCACGACTTCGTTCTCGCTGACTGTGACCGTGACGATGCCGACTGGCGTCCGGAGGATGTCCGGTTCGATGACGCACGCGTCGGAGGCGGGATCGCAGCTGGTCGTGGCTGCTGCCGGTGGCGCGGCGAACCCCGCGATGACGAAGGCGGCCGAGCCCATGGCTGTCAGCAGTGCGCCGGCACGACCCCGCACCATCAGCCGGCGGCGCCGACGCTCTGCTCTCGTGAAGCGGCTCATCGCAAGATCCCTCCGTCGGCCGATGTACTCGAAGACCATGTGTGACGTTAGGTGGGCGGCGGGC
>JBDTDW010000060.1:0-8466 GCA_039922855.1 Candidatus Nanopelagicales bacterium
CCGGCCCAGTCCGGGACCGCCACCAACACCGCCGCCGTTTCCTCGGGGACCCCGGACCCGAACCCGTCGAACAACACCTCGATGGTGTCTACGGCGGTGACGGCGTCGGCGGACCTGTCGATCGCCAAGTCCGGTCCGGCCACGGTGACCGCTGGTGGGTCGATGTCATACGCGCTCGTCGTGGTGAACAAGGGTCCGTCGGATGCGGGCAGCGTGCAGGTGACTGACACCCTTCCGGCTGGTGTCACGTTCGTGTCCGCGATCGGGCTGGGGTGGTCGTGCACCAATAACGGCAATGTGTCGGTGACGTGCACGCTTGCTGCCCTGGCCTCCGCGGAAACGGCGGACACGATCACGGTGGTGGTGAGTGCACCGGGGCAGGCGATGAGTCTGACCAACACCGCGTCAGTGGCGTCCTCGACCCCGGACCCGAACCTGGCGAACAACACCTCGTCGGTCACGACGGGCGTCTCCGGCTCTGCGGACTTGGCGATCGCCAAGAGTGGGCCGGCCACGGTGCTGGCGGGAGCAAATGTCAGCTATGCGCTGGTCGTGGTGAACAACGGTCCGTCGGATGCGGCCGGGGTGCAAGTGACTGACACCCTTCCGGCTGGTGTCACGTTCGTGTCCGCGGCAGGCACTGGGTGGTCGTGTGCCAACAACGGGAACGTGTCGGTGACGTGCACGCTTGCTGCCCTGGCTTCCCGGGTGACGGCGGACACGATCACGGTGGTGGTCACGGCCCCGGCGCAGGCGACCACGATCACCAACAGTGCCAGCGTCGCCTCCACGACGGCTGATCCGGATCCGGGGAACAACACCTCGAGTGTGTCCACAGTGGTGACGGCTTCCGCGGACTTGTCGATCGTGAAGTCGGGGCCGGGCACGGTGACTGCTGACGGGAGTGTTTCCTATGGCCTGGTGGTGGCCAATGCGGGACCTTCGGATGCGGTGAACGTGTCGGTGGTCGACACCCTGCCGGCTGGTGTCACGTTCGTGTCCGCGGCAGGCGTTGGGTGGTCGTGCGCCAACAACGGGAACGTGTCGGTGACGTGCACGCTTGCTGCCCTGGCCTCCCGGGTGATGGCGGACACGATCACGGTGGTGGTCACCGCCCCGGCGCACCCATCGAGCCTGACGAACACGGCGGCTGTGTCTTCCACGACCCCGGACCCGAACCTGGCGAACAACACCTCCTCGGTCACGACGGGTGTTTCGGGTTCGGCGGACCTGTCGATCACCAAGTCCGGCCCAGCCAGCGTGAGCGCCGGTGGGTCGGTGTCGTATGTGCTGGTCGTGGTGAACAAGGGCCCCTCGGATGCGGCTAGCGTGCAGGTCACCGACACGTTGCCGGCGGGGGTGAGCTTCGTGTCCGCGGTCGGATCGGATTGGTCGTGCAGCAACAACGGCAATGGGTCGGTGACCTGCACCCGGGCGGTGCTGGCGGCCGGGGCGACAGCACCCACGATCACGGTGGTGGTGAGCGCCCCGGCGCAGGCCACGAGCCTGACGAACACAGCGTCGGTGTCCTCCACGACCCCGGACCCGGTCCCGGCGAACAACACCTCGTCGGTGACCACGATCGTGGGTGCCTCAGCGGACCTGTCGATCACCAAGTCCGGGCCGGCCAGCGTGTTGCCGGGCTCGGGTGCTGCCTACCAGCTCGTGGTACGCAACGCCGGGCCGTCCACGGCATCCAGCGTGACGGTCACGGACAGCCTCGCCTCCGGCACCACATTCGTGTCTGCGACAGGTCCAGGTTGGACTTGCATGAATTCCGGCGACATCTCAGTGAGATGTACCCGCGCTGCCCTTGCGAGCGGCGCGACAGCACCTACGATCACGGTCGTAGTTCAGGCACCTGTGCGTGGCGCAACTCTGACAGACACAGCTGTCGTGAGCAGTGCAGTAAAGGATCCGAACCCGGCGAACAACACGGCCACCGCCACGACTGCTGTCGGAGCCGTCGCGAACCTGGCACTGGTCAAGACCGGTCCCGCGACGGTCGTTGCGGGACAGGCGGTCACGTACCACCTGGTAGTGGCAAATACCGGACCGGATGCGGCCACTGCAGTCCGTGTGATCGACATCCTTCCCTCCGGGGTCAGGTACGTGTCCGCGAGTGGATCGGGCTGGACCTGCGGTCACGACGGCGTCATCTCGATTTCCTGCACACGGCCCACCGTGGCCAGTGGATCCCAGGCTCCGGTCATCACCGTGGTCCTTGTCGCCCCGACATACCCGACCTCCCTGCGCAACAGCGCAGTCGTGGGGGCCGGCACCTATGACCCGGATACGAACAACAACAGCTCCGCCGCTCTCACCGCGGTCACGGCCTCATCGTCTGGGGGTGGGAGTCTGCCGGACACCGGAGCGGGGCTGGAAATTGCGCCGCTCGGTGTCGTCTTCCTGCTCCTGGGTGGATGTCTGGTCTGGGTCACCCGGCGCCGCCTCACCTGACCCGCGACCGCGCGGGTCGAGCAGACCGGCCGGTTCAGCACAGTGGAGTCCTTAGCCGGCTGTCACTGCGCTCTGGTGCGGGCCAGGATCGAGGCCGGGGTGGGGAGGATCCGCGGGGTGTGGCTCGCATAATCGGCGTAGCCGGGAAAGCGCTCGGCCAGATGGCGTTCCTCGAAGCCGGCCTTCAGGTGCAACAAGACGCCCAGCAGCCCGAGAGGCAACAGCGCGACTCGGTTCCCGGAGGCCAGCGTCCGGGAGGTAGCGGCGAGGAGGACCCCGGCATAGATCGGGTGCCGCACATACGCGTACAGCCCATCGGTGTGCAGCTCGGCCTGCTCATTCGGGAGCGGCGAGGCACTCAGTCCAGGCCCGAGACCGGCCGCGGCCACGGCGGACAGTCCGACACCGGCGCCTTGCCCCACCCACGCCAACCCCCGCGCGGCGCGCGGCAGCGACCAGCTCGTGCCACGTGGCAGCCGCGCCAGCACCGCAAGCAGTGCCATCTGCCCACCGACCAGGAGCCATGCGGTAGTTCGATCCCGATGCGTCGCCTCGGATTCACCAGTGGCCATAGCCGTGAGTCTAGGCAGATTGTCTTCGTCTCTTATCGAGCTGCATCCACGTGGAGCACCGCGGCACCGCTGTACGGGAACTGGTTCCGGCACCGTCCGGTCGAGCGGGCGCTGTGGGCCGGTGTCGATCGGACCGGGCGTGTCCACGACCCTGCGCCGGTTGCGTACTGGCGGGGGTGGCACAGCGGATGATCAGAGTCGAAGGGCTAGACCCCGGAGGTACGCGGCCTGCCCTGCGTGCTGGAGCCCGTCGGAGATCACGCTGACCAGACGCACCGCGAGGGTGACAGGCGGGTCCCAAGACCGGTCGACGACGCGGCCCAGGTCGGTCTCGGACAGCTCCCGCACGAAGTCGCAGGTCCGCTCGTGCACTGCCGCGTGATAGCCCGTGAGCAGCTCGGCGGTTCCCGTCACCGCGGCGACATCGGCAGGTCCGTGCCCGTAGCCGGTCTCCGACGGGTCGAACGAAAACCCGAACCGCTCGGCCCAGCCCTGCGACGTCCAGATCTGCTCGGTGTTCGCGGGTGCCGCGAGGTGGTCGTCCTGGATACGGGTCAGGTGCCAGACCAGCCACGCGATCGAGTTCGCATGACCGTCAGGCCGGAACGTGAGCTGTTCGACGCTCAAACCACCGACCGCAGCGCGTACCAGCTCATCGACTCGACCGAACGCGTCGAGCAGAAGTTCGCTGCTGGTCACTGTGGTCTCCTTCGCCGAAGCGTTGACATCACACGCACGGACGCAGCATCTCTCACCAGGTGCCACACCGCCACCCACGACCGGCGTGGCCGTCAGGACCAGCTGCTGTCCTGCCAGAGGTTGATGTCGCCCTACCGCGTATCGGTCGATCTCCACGAGCTCCTCCTCGGATATCTCGAGGTGGGACAGTGCTGCGATCGCTACGGTTGGCGCGCCACGTTCGTCTCCACGGCGTCCTGAGTGGTGCGCGACTCGGAGTGCCGAGTCGAGCCCGAGGCACCATTGCAGCTGTCGGGTCCATGATGGACGTGTGATCGACGAGACGGGACCGTTCCTGCCCCGCTACGGCGAGCGCACGTTGGCCGAGGTCATGCCCTCGCTGCTATCCGCGATGGGCATCGCGGGGCTGCCCAACCCGCTCCGCATCGATCCTGCTTCCCGTGTGTCTCTGCTGCTCATCGACGGGCTCGGGTGGGAGCTGTTGCGCGCACATCCCTCCGATGCCCCGTTCCTCACCGCGCTGGCCGAGACCTCCGAGCCGCTGACCGCCGGATTCCCTGCCACGACCTGCGTGAGCCTGGTGAGCCTGGGGACCGGGCGAGCCTCGGGTCAGCACGGAATCGTGGGTTACAGCTTCGCCATGCCGCAGATCGGCCTGGTGAATGCGCTGACGTGGCGTACCCACGACGGCGGTCGCCCACAGGACCTGCGAGAGCGGCTGCCGCCCGAGCAGGTCCAGCCCCTGGACACCCTGGTGCAGTGCACGGCCCGGGCGGGGCGGGACGTGACCTTGTCCGCACCGGCCTTCCAGGAGCGGTCCGGTCTGACCCGGGCCGCACTGCGCGGAGCGCGGTTCCGGCCGGTGGTCGCCCTGGGCGATCTCGCCGCGAACCTGAGTGGGGCAGAGCCGGGCACGTTCCACTACGGCTACCACGGCGACCTCGACCAGATCGGTCACCGCTACGGTCCCGGCTCGTTGCCGTGGCGACTGCAGCTCGCACAGGTCGATCAGCTCGTCGCATCCATCGCATCCCGGTTGGAACCGGGAGCGCTGCTCGCGGTCACCGCCGACCACGGCATGGTCGAGGTGCCCGAGTCCGAGCGCATCGATGCCGACAGCGACCCACGGCTGCTGGCAGGCGTGCGGTTTCTCGGCGGTGAGGTGCGCGTCAGGCATGTGTATGCCGAAAGCGGTGCCGCGTCCGACGTCCTGGTGGCCTGGCGGGACACCCTCGGTGATCGGGCCTGGGTGCGCAGTCGCGACGAGGCCATTGCAGCGGGCTGGTTCGGGCCAGCGGTCACCGAGTCGGCGCGGGGACGGATCGGCGACGTCGTGGTGGCCATGCGGGGCACAGCAGGCGTCGTACGGCGAACGGCTGAGCCGTTGGAGACCTCATTGTTGGGCCAGCACGGCTCACTGACGCCGGCCGAACAGCTCGTGCCCCTGCTTCTGGTGCGGGTGGCACGCTCGAGGACCGGTGACCTCTGACGTGGGTCGAACGCACCTCCGGTTGACGGCACCCGCCCCCGGCCCGATGCTGGAGGACCGCAATCGGTATCGAAGGAGTGTGGGTACGACGTGGGTGACTTTCTGCTCGACGTGAAGGCCTTGCGTGACCAGGCACGCGAGAACATGGACAAGGGCCCGGTCACGGATGCGTACGGCGCTGACCTGCCGCGTGTCATCGAGGTTCTCAACCAGGCATTGGCCACCGAGCTCGTGTGCGTGCTGCGTTACCGCCAGCATCACTTCGCCGCAGCGGGCCTGAGCGCCGAACCGGTTGCGGCCGAGTTCCTGCAGCACTCCATCGAGGAGCAGGATCACGCCGACCAGCTGGCCGCGCGGATCAGCCAGCTCGGAGGGACGGCAGACTTCGCGCCGGACACCATGTCCGCGCGTGCTCACTCCGAGTACACGACGTCGAGCGATCTGTTGGAGATGGTCAGGGAAAACCTCGTCGCCGAGCGCGTGGCGATCGGCTCGTACACTCAGATCATCTCCTGGATCGGTGATGGCGACCCGACTACGCGGCGCATGCTCGAGGGGATCCTCGCCGTGGAGGAGGAGCACGCAGAGGACATGCTCGACCTGCTCACCCACCCGAGCGGGAGCTGACCGATGTCACGGTGAGACGGGGGCTACGTGAGCAAGAAGGCCGTGGTCAGGGTCGGTCGGGTGTACGACGAGCCGACTTCGCACGACGGTACGAGGGTGCTGGTCGACCGAATCTGGCCTCGGGGACTGAGCAAGGCGAAGGCTGCCCTGGACGAGTGGTGTAAACAGGTTTCACCCTCGACCGAGTTGCGCAAGTGGTACGCGCACGACCCGGAGAAATTTGCCGAATTCACCGACCGATACCAGGTCGAGCTGAGGGATCCGGAGCGGGCGGCAGCGCTGGCACACCTGAAGTCGATCGCGGCCGCGGGCGACGTAACGCTGCTCACGGCGACCAAGGCGAGCGACATCAGCGAAGCCGCCGTCCTCGCTGACCTGATCCGGCCATGAGCCCATCCGCGCCGCCGCCGACGGTTGCCGCGATTCCCGCTGGACGCTCGGTCACCGTCGCCGGATAGCATCGGGCTGCCCGAGGAACGGCGCCTCGTCACCGTCGGTCCTTACCCGGTCGGCCCTTCGTCGCGGTCGACGCACGAGCAGCCTGGAGCCTCCATGCCCGACCTGCGTGTCACCGTCGTCGACTCCAGTGGGGCGCGTGAGGACCGCACGGTCCCCGACGGCGCGACCGCCGCGGAGCTGTTCTCGGACCGGACGGTGGTCGTCGCCCGGGTGGACGGCAAGCTGACGGACCTGGCACACGTCCTGACAGGCGGTGAGGTGGTCGAGGCGGTCCGGGTGGACAGCGAGGACGGGCGAGCCGTACTGCGTCACTCCACTGCGCACGTGCTGGCCCAGGCCGTGCAGTCATTGTTCCCCGCGACCCGCCTGGGCATCGGCCCCCCGATCACCGACGGCTTCTACTACGACTTCGACGTCGAGCGGCCGTTCACCCCCGAGGACCTCACCGCGCTGGAGAAGCGCATGCAGGAGATCGTGAAGTCCGGCCAGCGGTTCTCCCGGCGCGTGGTGACGGAGGCCGAGGCGCGGGCCGAGCTTGCTGCGGAACCGTACAAGCTCGAGCTGATCGGGCTGAAGGGCGGCGCGGCGCAGGACGACGTCATGGAGGTCGGTGGGGCAGAGCTCACCATCTACGACAACCTGGACGCCAAGACCGGTGCACGCGAGTGGCGTGACCTGTGCCGTGGACCGCACGTGCCCACTACTCGGATGATCCCGGCGTTCAAGTTGATGCGCAGCGCTGCTGCGTACTGGCGCGGGAGCGAGAAGAACCCGACTCTGCAACGCATCTACGGCACCGCGTGGGAGAGCCGCGACGCCATGAAGGCACACCTGGCATTCCTCGTCGAGGCGGAGAAGCGTGACCACCGCCGGCTCGGGACCGAGCTCGATCTGTTCAGCTTCCCGGACGAGATCGGTTCCGGGCTGGCGGTCTTCCACCCCAAAGGTGGGGTCGTACGCAAAGTCATGGAGGACTACTCGCGACGCCGGCACGAAGAGGCGGGTTACGATTTCGTGTACACCCCGCATCTGACCAAGGCACGGCTGTACGAGATCTCCGGGCACCTGGACTGGTACGCGGAGGGCATGTACCCGCCGATGGAGCTCGACGCCGAGTACGGCGCGGACGGGGAGCTCAAGCGGGCTGGACAGAAGTACTACATGAAGCCCATGAACTGCCCCATGCACAACCTCATCTTCGATGCCCGGGGCCGCTCTTACCGTGAGCTTCCGTTGCGGTTGTTCGAGTTCGGGACCGTCTACCGGTACGAGAAGTCGGGGGTCGTGCACGGGCTCACCCGGGCTCGCGGCTTCACCCAGGACGACGCCCACATCTACTGCACGCTCGAGCAGATGCCCGGTGAGCTCGACTCGCTACTCACGTTCGTGCTCAACCTGCTGCGTGACTACGGGCTGGAGGAGTTCTACCTCGAGCTGTCGACTCGCAACGAGGAGAAGTACGTCGGCACCGACGAGGACTGGCAGGAGGCGATCGAGGTCCTTCAACGCGCAGCCGAGGCGCAGGGTCTGCAGACGGTGCTCGACCCAGGTGGTGCGGCGTTCTACGGGCCCAAGATCTCCGTGCAGGCGAAGGACGCCATCGGCAGGACCTGGCAGATGTCGACCATCCAGGTGGACTTCAACCTGCCCAAGCTCTTCGACCTGCAGTACCAGGCCAGCGACGGCACCCGGAAGCGCCCTGTGATGATCCACCGCGCGCTGTTCGGATCTATCGAGCGATTCTTCGCCGTGCTGCTCGAGCACTATGCGGGCGCGTTCCCGCCGTGGCTGGCACCAGTCCAGGTGATGGGGATCCCCATCACCGACACCCACATCGATCATCTGCTCACCGTGGCGGAACTATTGCGGCAGCAGGGGATCCGGGTCGAGGTGGACACCGCCGACGACAGAATGCAGAAGAAGATCCGCAACGCTCAGAAGCTGAAGGTGCCGTTCATGCTCATCGCAGGAGACGAGGACGTCGCCGCGGGCGCGGTGTCGTTCCGGTACCGCGACGGCAGCCAGCACAACGGGGTCCCGATCGAGGCGGCGGTGGCCGAGATCGTCGATGCTGTGGCGCGCCGGGTGCAGGTGTAGGGCGGTGTCCGACAGCGAGCAGTCGGAGTGGTTCGGGGCCTGGGGCCGGTTGTGGAACCCGCA
>JBDTDW010000061.1:0-13436 GCA_039922855.1 Candidatus Nanopelagicales bacterium
GGCGGTGGACGGCCCGTGTTGCATGGCGTACCAGCCGACGCTGCCGATCAGCGTCCCGTCCTCGGCGTCGACCGCCAGCTGCCCGTTGTCGTCGGAGATGAACCCGTCAGCGGCGAAGCCTCGCTGCAGCCGGTTGCTCGCCAGGAAACCGAAGAAGTTCCAAGGGTTTGCGTCCGGAGGCTCGTTGCCTGCCAGCTCGGTCAGGTCCTCGAGACGAACCGGTCGCAGTCGCACCTCACGCATCCCGACAGGCTAGGACAGCCATGAGTCGGCAGCGAGCAAGCGCCTCAGCTCGGTGGCAACCATCGTCAGTGCGGCCGCGCCGATGGCAGGGCTCCTGCGGGTCTAGGCGCGAAGGGCGTCCCGCAGCCTGACTCGCTCGCCCGTGCGGATCACGGCATTGCGGTACGCCCGCCCGGTGAGCATGACCAGGGCCGGGATAGTCGCCAGGACCAGGACGATCGAAAGGACCGTCTGCCAGAGGGGTACGCCGCCCATAGCCAGACGCATCGGCATCAGCGTCGGGGAGAAGAACGGGAGCAACGACATCAGCGCCACCAGCCCGTTGCCAGGGTCGGTCGGCAGCACCGATATGCCGACCACATAGCCGGCGACGAGGAACATCGTCGCGGGCGCGATCACCGAGGCGACGTCCTCCTGGCGGGACACCAGCGAGGCGAGACCCGCGAAGACCAGGGAGAACACCGCGAAGCCGAAGATGAACCACACCACCAGCCACAGGACCGTGCCCACGGTCGCCGCCAACGAGATGGTCAGCGCACCGCTGAGCTGACCGGCGAGGACCCCGGCGACTCCCACCACAGAGACCTGGGCGAGCCCGACCAGCCCGATACCCAGCACCTTGCCCGCCATCAGCTCCCACGGCCGTAGCGTGGCCAGCAGCAGCTCCACCACGCGGCTGGATTTCTCCTCGACCACGCCCTGGGCAACCATCTGACCAGTGAACATCAGCGCCAGGTAGATCAACACTCCCGCGACGCTGCCGAGCACGAGCCGCTGCGGGTCGTACGAGGGCGCCGAGCGAAGGGCGCTCACCTGCACCGACACGTGCTGCACCTGCTCTGCAACCGCGGCCGGATCCCCACCCAGGGCACTGATCCGGTCGGCGAGCACCGCCTGCCCCGCGGCGGTCGCCATCACCGTGCGCAGGGAGTCGGACAACGTGGAGTCGACGACGACCTGCAAGGAACCATCCGCTTTGTCACCGATGATGAGCGCATCCAGGGTGCCTGCACTGACTTGCGAACGGCCGACGGCCTCGTCTGAAACCGGCTCGATGCTGACCTTGGCCCCGAGTGCAGCGGTGGCGCCCTCCAGCGCCGGTACGACCGACTGCGCCGACACGAGGACGCCGACGTGGGCGGTCGAGTCCTGGGACCCGACCGCCTTGGCGATCAGCGCGAACGCGACAACGAGCACGATGAGGGCCAACGTGGAGATCCGATAGGCCTTCGAGCGCATCCTGGTCCGCAGCTCTCGCCCGGCCACGAGGCGTACCGCCGTGGTGCTGCTTCCGATCTTCATCTGGGGTGTCGTCATGACTGGTCCTCGGTAGCGCTGACCACGTGGCGGAACAGCTCTGTCAGCGGCGGACGGCGGCGGGCGAACTCGCGCACCGGACCGGCACTCAGGGCAGCTTGTAGGACCAGCTGGTCGTCGGCGCCCTCCGGCAGGGTGAGCACGACCCGGCTGCCGCTGACCTCGACGACCTCGATCCCGGACAGGTTCGCATACCACCGGCTGGTGGCGGTCGGTACGTCGACGACGACCTGCTCCGGGCCCGCGCCGCGCAGCTGATCGACGGTGCCGCAGGCCACCAGGCGTCCTGCCTTGACGATCCCGACCCGGTCGCACAATCTCTCGACCAGGTCCAGCTGATGGCTCGAGAAGATCACCGGCGCACCCTGACCGGCCTGCTCGTGCAGGACCTCGCTCATGACGTCCACCGCGACCGGATCCAGGCCGGAGAAGGGCTCGTCCAGGACCAGCGCGTCCGGGTCGTGGACAAGGGCGGCGGCGAGCTGGACGCGTTGCTGGTTGCCCAGGCTGAGCTTTTGGACATCATCGTCCAACCGTCCGCTCACCCCGAGCCGTTCGGTCCATTCGTGCATCCGGCTGATCGCTACCGGCTCGGTCAGGCCGTGCAGCCGGGCAAGGTAGACCAGCTGCTCTCCGACCCGCATCCGGGGGTAGAGCCCCCGTTCCTCCGGCATGTAGCCGATCCGTCGTCGGGTCTCTGCGGTCAGGGGTCGTCCGTCCCATAGCACCTGCCCGGAGTCGGCGAGCAGGACGCCCAGCGCGATCCGCATGGCGGTCGTCTTGCCGGCGCCGTTGCTGCCAACGAAGCCGAAAACCTCCCCGGGCTCCACTCGGAAGGACATCCGGTCCAGGGCGACCACCTCGCCGTAGCGCTTGCTCACCCCGGCAAGCTCGAGGCCCCCTGAGCCGCGATCCACGAGCTCGGCGACTGCGGTCGCGTTCGACGCTGTCGGCATTCCGTCTCCCGCCCGCTCCATCTGTCCGGCATGCCATCCTGCCGCACCGGCCACAGGCCCGCAGCCCGGGATCTTCCTGCCTCGCCCGGTCGGTCGCAGGAACAGGCTTAGGCTCCCGCGTCATGGAGCCGGAGCAGTACGAGTCCTTGATCGGCGTCTCGGCGAGCCTGGAACGAGTTGTCGCAGCGGCCGACACCGCCGAGGCACTGGGCAGCGGGGACGTCCAGGTGCTGGCGACCCCCCGCCTTCTCGCGTGGCTGGAGGCGGCGACTGTGCTGGCCCTGGACGGGCTGCCCGCGGAAGTTACATCCGTCGGTACTCGCGTGGTGCTGGATCACGTCCGTCCCAGCCCGATGGGTCACATAGTTCGTTGCACTGCTCGGGTCGTGGACGTGGCGGCGCGCTCGATCGAGTGCGCGGTGGAAGCGGTCCACGCGGGCGACGGGGTGGTCGTGGCGCGAGGGACGGTCGCACGCGCAGTCGTGGACCGTGCCCGGTTCCTGGACGGCCTGGACGGGTCGTCGTAGCGGGTCAGACCCCCGTCGTGCTTCGCGGGTACACGGCTGCCGGGTCGGTGATGATATTGACGAGGTACGGGATTCCGGAGGCGAACGCCCGGTCCAGTGCCGGCCCGATGTCCTGTGGTCGTGTCACAGTCTCACCGCCCCCGCCGAGCGCGGTCACGACCTGGTCGTAGCGGGTCGCCTGCGAGAGCTCTGCGGCGACGTCGTACTGATAGAGGAACTGCATCGGGTGCT
The DNA here is from genome assembly GCA_039922855.1 of Candidatus Nanopelagicales bacterium. Taxonomy (GTDB): domain Bacteria; phylum Actinomycetota; class Actinomycetes; order S36-B12; family CAIYMF01; genus JAFIHG01. Next base: position 3,275 of record JBDTDW010000061.1, read on the forward strand.
TCTCCAAGCCCCAGATGCCGTTGTTGCCCATCACCATGACCACGGGAAGGTTGTGTCGTACCAGCGTGTCCACGTCCATGAGGGAGAAGCCCGCAGCGCCGTCACCAAGCAGCAGCACAACCTGGCTGGAGGGCCGCGCCAGCCGCGCCGCGATAGCGTAGCCCAGCCCGGTGCCCAAGCAGCCGTATGGGCCGGGGTCCATCCAGCAACCCGCCCGAGCGGGCTCGAGGTACTTGCCGGCGAACGACACGAAGTCTCCGCCGTCGCCGATGACGACCGCGTCGGGGGCCAGGCGGGGAATCAGATCGCCGTAGATGCGGGCCGGGTGGATCGGATCGGAGTCCGAGGCCAGCAGGACCGCGTTCTTGGCACCGGCAGCAGCCACGAGAACGGCCAGCCGCGTCGCCCATTCCTGGTAGCTGGGGCGACGCAGCAACGACTCCCAGCCCTCCCGGATTGCAGCCAGGCACACCCGAAGGTTGCCGGCAGCAGCGGCCGCCAGCCCGGCGTGTCCGCCGAGCTGCCCGGGGGAGTCGGCGACGTGGACGACGGCCGCGTCGCCGAAGGCCCCGTAGCCGAGTCGGAAGTCCAGCGGGGCGCCGACCACCACGACCAGGTCCGCCTCTCCGAGGGCGGCGCCGCGGGCCCTGGACACCAGCAGCGGATGCCCTGTGGCCAGGATGCCGCGTCCCATGCCGTTGGGGATCACGGGAATCCCGGCGGTCTCGGCGAGCTCCCGAGCGGCGTCCTCGGCCTCCTCAGCCCAGACGTCTCCGCCGAGGATGAGCACTGGCCGAGCCGACGCGGCCAGCAGGGCGACGATCTGGTCGATGTCGTCGTTGTCAGGGGCCATCCGCGAAGCGGCAGCGGCGGCGACCGCCGGCGCCTCGGCGGACGAGAACAGCACATCCATCGGGACGTCGAGGAACACTGGGCCACGGTGCGGAGCTGTTGCGAGCGCGAACGCGGCACCGACCTGTGAGCCCAGCTGCGCGGTGTCGTGGACCGTGGTCGCCAGCTTGGTGACCGGCGCAAGGATCGGTGGCTGGTCGAGCTCTTGCAGAGCCCCTGTGCCCCAACGGTGATCCGGCGCTCGGCCACCCAGCACGACCACGGGGGAGCCGTTGAAGTGCGCCGTGGTGATGGCAGAAACTCCGTTGGTGACGCCGGGTCCGGCGGTAAGCACGGCCAGGCCCGGAGTGCGCGTCAGCTTGGCGAGACCCTCGGCAGCGAAAACCGCCGTCTGTTCGTGGCGCACGTCTACCAGGCGCATCGGTGCAGGCCCACCCTCGACCCCTGCCTTGCCCCCGACCGCAGCGTCGTACAGGGGGAACACGTGGGCGCCGGACAGCGTGAACATCGTGTCGACGCCGTACGCAACCGCCGCGGCTACCGCATGCGTACCACCATGTCCATGGCTACCACCGTGGCCGTTGCTCATCTGCGACGCCGGGTCAGCGGAGTGTGTGCTCATGGCGCCGGATCGTACCCGCGGGCGTCACTGCCCACCGTGGCCGCTCGCGCAGGCGCAGTCGGCAAGACCAGTTGCAGCGGTCACGGGGGCAGTGTTGTCACGAGCCGGCACCGGTCCCCGCGATACACCTTCGCACCCACTCGAAGAGCCGTTGGGCCCCGGCGGTACGCATGACGGGTGAGCAGCAACGCCGCACCCCTCGCGCCCAAGTCGAGCTCCAGGCGCGCCGCGGCGGCAGCGTCGGCTCGTACAATCGTAACGGTTGACGTCCCCTGTGGCCGGTGATGCCAGCGAATCGGGCTTCCGGACTCAGACCGCAGCAGAAGGGCAGTGGTGTCGTGGCGGGCGCTGGTGCGCTGATGGCATCGGAGATTGCCGAGCAACCGCAGGTGCTTGCGCGGATCCTGACCGACGGGGCTCTAGCGGCGCGAGAAGCCGGACAGGTCGTGGCCGAGCGGGCCCCGCGGTTCGTGCTGCTGGCGGCTCGTGGCACCAGCGACCACGCAGCGCTCTACGCGAAGTACCTCTTGGAGGTGCAGCTCGGTCTGCCCACGGGTCTGGTCTCGCCGTCGACGTACACCTCCTACCAGGCCCGACCGGACCTTCGCGAGGTCCTGCTCATCACGGTGTCGCAGAGCGGAGGCTCCCCGGACCTCGTCGCGACGACGGTCGCGGCCCGCGAGCTCGGTGCGACCACGTTGGCTGTGACGAACGCCCCCGAGTCCGAGCTCGCCGGGGTCGCGGAGCTGCACCTGGACGTCATGGCCGGGCCGGAGCTGGCGGTGGCTGCGACGAAGTCGTACTCCGCCGAGCTGCTGATGCTCTGGATGCTCGTGCAGTCTTGGCGCGGCACTGATGTGGCAGCAGCCGGTGCGGTCGTGGAAGCGGCTGCGGCACATGTGGATCGGCGCGCCGAGATCGTCGAGATCGCCCACCGCTATCGCTTCACCGACCGGTTGCTGACGACCGGTCGGGGCTTCGCCTACCCGACGGCGCGGGAGGCGGCACTGAAGCTGATGGAGACCTCGTACGTCGCTGCGCACGCGTTCAGCGGTGCCGATCTTCTGCATGGCCCGTTGGCGATGATCGATCACGGCCACCCCGTCGTCGCGGTAATCCCTGACGGAGCCGGCGCGAACGCGATGGTGCCCGTCATGGACCGGCTCGCCGAGCGCGGCGCCGACCTGCTCGTGCTCGGTGGAGCGCAGTCGGTCGGGTACGGAACCACCACGTACCGGCTGTTCCCGCTGCCGGAAGACCTTGCCCCGGTCGCCGACATCGTGCCGCTGCAATGGTTGGCCCTGCAGATGGCGGTGGCCCGTGGGTTCGACCCGGATGCCCCCCGCGGTCTGGCGAAGGTGACCCGCACGCTCTGAGGACCCGCGGCAGCCCCTGCGAAGGCCAGGTCTGTCGTCCTACGATGTGCAGGCGGTCGTGCCGCATCTTCGAGAGGGGTCCCTGTGACGTCATCCCAGACACGTGCCTACCGAGCCGCCCGGGATCTGCTGCTGGAGCTGCGCTCGGACTATGACGGCGCTCTGGACAAGTTCACCTGGCCCGTCTTCGACGAGACGTTCAACTGGGCCACCGACTGGTTCGACGCCATCGCGCGCGACAGCGACGCGACTGCACTGTGGATCGTCGAGGAGGACGCTTCAGAGCAGCGCTGGAGCTTCGCCGAGCTGGCAACGCGCTCCGACCAGGTGGCGGCATGGCTGGCAGACCTGGGAGTGCGCCAGGGTGACAACGTTCTGCTGATGCTCGACAACCAGGTAGAGCTGTGGGAGTGCATGCTCGCGCTGATGAAGCTCGGTGCGGTCATCATGCCCACCACGACGGCCCTCGGCTCGTCCGACCTCGTCGACCGAGTGCAGCGTGGTGGTGCCCGTCATGTCATCGCCAACGTGAGCGAGACAGCGAAGTTCGAGACGGTCCCGGGTGACTACACACGAATCTCGATCCGGGGCAGCGCTGTGGGCTGGCACGACTACGCCGAGTCTGCCGCCCACGACGCGACTGGGCTCGTGACGGCGAGGACAGCGCCGTCGGACCCGTTCCTGCTGTACTTCACCTCCGGCACGACCAGCAAGCCGAAGCTGGTCCGGCACACGCAGGTGTCGTACCCCGTGGGTCATCTCTCGACCATGTATTGGCTCGGACTGCAGCCCGGAGACGTCCACCTGAACATCAGCTCGCCGGGCTGGGCCAAGCATGCGTGGAGCTGCTTCTTTGCCCCGTGGATCGCCGAAGCCACGATATTCATATACAACTACAAGCGGTTTGACGCTGAGCAGCTGCTCGAGCAGATCCGCCGCGCCCAGGTCACGACGTTCTGTGCACCTCCGACCGTGTGGCGCATGCTCATCAACGCAGACCTTGCGGGCGGTCCCGGGAGCCTGCGAGAGGTAGTCGGTGCCGGAGAGCCCTTGAACCCGGAGGTCATCGCGCAGGTGCAGCGTCAGTGGGGACTGACGATCCGGGACGGGTACGGCCAGACCGAGACGACCGCCCAGGTGGGCAACAGCCCCGGCGGGATCGTCAAGCCAGGGTCCATGGGCCGGCCACTGCCGGGCATGCCGGTGGTGCTGCTCGACCCGGTCACCGACGAAGTCTGCGACGAGGGGGAGATCTGCCTCGATCTGAAGGGGCATCCATTAGCCCTGATGACCGGCTACCAGGGCGACCCCGATCGCGACGCCGCAGCGATGGCCGGCGGTTTCTACCACACCGGCGATGTGGCCACCCGTGACGCGCACGGGTTCATCACATACGTGGGGCGCACCGACGATGTGTTCAAGTCCTCCGACTACAAGGTCTCGCCGTTCGAGGTCGAGAGCGTGCTCATCGAGCACCCGGCGGTGATGGAGGCGGCCGTCGTACCGGCTCCCGATCCGGTCAGGCTGGCCACGACGAAGGCGTACATCAGTCTGGCTCCAGGGTTCACGCCCGACCGCGACACTGCGCTGTCGATCCTGCGCTACGGGCGCGAGCACCTTCCGCCGTACCTGCGGGTTCGGCGGGTGGAGTTCTACGACCTGCCCAAGACGATCTCGGGGAAGATTCGCCGCGTGGAGCTGCGGGAGCGCGAGGTGGGCGCCGCCGAAGGTGCGGTGAGCCTGAGCGAGTGGCGCGAGGACCAGTTCCCCGAGCTCGGCGACGCGTCGCGGACCCGGTCGGAGCCCGAGCAGGGTCAGGGCTAGCGTGCGCCGCATGAGCGTTCTGTACTTGACAGGGGTGTTCCTGCCCGAAGAGCAAGAGCGTGACGCGTGGATCGTGGACGGTGAGCTGACGTTCGAGCCGTACGCGGGGGAGTGTCAGACGGTGTTGCGGTCCGGGTGGATCATCCCCGGGCTTGTCGACGCACACTGCCATGTGGGCCTTTCACCGCACGGATGGGTCGACAGTGCCGAGGGGCAGGCGGAGCAGGCGTTGGCGGATCGGCACGCCGGAGCGCTGCTGCTGCGCGATGCCGGGTCGCCGGTGGACAACACCTCGGTGCAGAAGCGCGAGGACCTGCCGCGCCTGATCCGGGCCGGGCGTCACATCGCCCGCCCGCAGCGCTATATCCGCGACCTCGGGGTGGAGATCGAGCCCGACCAGCTCACGGCCGAGGTCGAGACTCAGGCGGCCCGAGGTGACGGCTGGGTCAAGCTCGCGGCCGACTGGATCGACCGATCCGTCGGTGACCTCACCCCGGTGTGGCCGGACGAGGCGCTCGCCGCCGCCATCGGCCGGGCGCACGAGCTCGGGGTGCGGGTCGCTGCCCATGTGTTCGGCGAGGACGCGCTGCCCGGGCTGATCAACGCCGGGATCGACTCGATAGAGCACGGCACGGGGCTAACTGACGACCTGCTAGACGAGGTAGCACGACGCCACATCGCCGTAGTGCCAACCCTGATCAACATCGACAACAACCCTTCGATCGCTGACCAGGCCGAGGCGAAGTTCCCTTTGTATGCAGCACATATGAGGGAGTTGTACGCGACCTCTCGACCGCGGGTCCGGAATGCTTGGGAGGCCGGCGTCCCGATCTACGTCGGCACCGACGCCGGTGGGTCGCTGCGGCATGGGCTGGTGCGCGAAGAGGTCCGGGCGTTGGTGGAGGCGGGCATCCCGCAGCCCGACGTCATCGCGCAGGCGTCCTGGCGTGGCCGCGAGTGGCTCGGGTGGCCCGGTCTGGTGGAAGGGGCCCCCGCCGATCTCGTGGCGTACGCCGCAGATCCGCGCAAGGACCTCTCCACGCTTGCCGACCCTCGGCTGGTCGTCCTGCGCGGCGCTGTCATCTAGCTCGCTGCGCCTTCGGCTCGGTTCGGACTTTTGGGTAGGGGGTTGCCGTCGAGCCAGATGCGTTGGGACTGTAGCTCGTCCGACCACGACACGAGGTCCGCCCGGGCCCGGACGGTCGGGACCGGGCGGCTCGGCGATCGTTGCGGGGTCGGGCGGGGTACGGTGCGGCGGTGGCGAGGTTCGACGACGTGGCCCGTGAGCGTACGGACGTGTCCGAGGCCGACCTGGAGCATCTGCGGGCCCTGGTCAGCGACTGGAACTTGCTCGCAGACCTCGCGTTCGCCGACCTGGTCCTGTGGCTGCCGACCTGGCACGGCGGTGGGTTCGTGGCCGCCGACCAGGTGCGGCCCTCGACCGGGCCGACGGTGTTCGCGGACGACATCGTCGGTGACTACGTGGCACGTGGCCGGCGCCCCTTGCTGGGCCAGGCGCTCGCGACCGGCGTGGTCATCCCGCACCGCGGCGGGGGCGAGTCGCCGGTTCCCGCCGCCGAGGAGGCGATACCTGTCGGCTCGCCGTCCGGGCAGGTGATCGCGGTGCTGTCCCGGCATGGCGAGGTTGCGAGCCGGGGCATCGGAGCGATGGAGACCGCGTATCTGCAGACCGCCGACGCGCTCGTAGAGATGGTCATGGTCGGGGCGTTCCCCTCGGCGCACCCGTTGGCGCGTACGCCGACCCCGCCTCGCGTCGGCGACGGGCTGATCCGAATCGACACCACGGGGCGAGTCACTTACGCCAGCCCCAACGCCCGCTCGGCGTACCACCGACTCGGGCTCGCGACGGATCTGACTGGTGTCGACCTCGCGCGGACCACTGCGCGCCTGGCGCGACGCCCCGGTCCGGTCGACGAGCGGCTCGCGGTCGTCACCGAGGGCCGGGCGGCCGGCGGAGCCGAGGTGGAGAACGGCCGTGCGGTCGTCACGCTGCGAGGGGTGCCCCTGCTCTCCCATGGTCGCCCGGACGGCGGCCTGGTGCTGGTACGGGACGCCACCGAGATCCGCTACCGCGATCGCGCCCTCGTGGGCAAGGACGCGACGATTCGCGAGATCCATCACCGTGTGAAGAACAACCTGCAGACCGTGGCGGCGTTGCTGCGGCTGCAGGCGCGCCGGCTGGACTCCCCGGAAGGCCGGGTCGCGCTCGACGAGGCGGTCCGTCGGGTGGCCGCCATCGCGGTGGTCCATGACGCGCTGGCCCGCTCTCCGGGCGAGCGCGTCGATGCCAACGACGTGGTGGACCACATCGTGGCCCTCGTACGTGAGCTGGCTCCGCACGGCGAGGCGACCACCGTGGAGCGTGACGGAAGCTTCGGAGATCTGCCCTCGGATGTGGTGACCCCGTTGGTGATGGCGTTGGGGGAGCTGCTGCAGAACGCGGTCGAGCACGGCTGTGCCATGTTGCCGGAGGGAGATCCGGGCCCGGCCCACGTCGTCCTCAGGTCGCGTCGACGCGGCGACTCGCTGACGGTGACCGTCAGCGACGCGGGTCCGGGCATCGCCGTCGGGGTGGACCCGTTCGCGTCCGGTCGGCTCGGTCTACAGATCGTCCGCACGCTGGTGACCGAGGAGCTCGCCGGCACGCTGGAGCTGCGACCAGCCGTCGGCGGTGGCACGGACGCTGTGGTGCAGGTGTCTCTCGCCCAAGGCCGTCAGCAGAGGGAATGACCGGTACCGACTTGGTCAGAGGGCGCGCGCGGCTCGGGCCCTGGCGTTGCGACGCTTGAGCGCGCGGCGCTCGTCCTCGGACAGGCCGCCCCACACCCCTGCGTCCTGACCACTTTCCAGGGCCCAGGCAAGGCACTGCTCGATCACCGGGCAGCGCCGGCAGACCATCTTGGCCTCTTCGATCTGCAACAGGGCAGGCCCGGTGTTGCCGATGGGGAAGAACAGCTCGGGGTCCTCGTCACGGCAGGCTGCCTCGTGGCGCCAGTCCATGTTCGTGTCCTCCTGTGTTGTACGTCGTTGCCGCGCTGCGGGGTATCCGCGGCGAGCAGTTCCACCCTGGGCTGTCGTAGCCGACCTTGTGAAAGTCGTCACGAGCGCCGCCGACCGTATAGTCCGTTGGTTCCATCGGTGGGTTGCTGGGACACCCCGTTACGGGGCTGCCCACCAGCAAGGTCTACCTTCGCACGCGCATCGACCGGAGACAAGAGTGCTCGACGACCCCGAGGTCACCTCTTAGTGTCGGCTCCGTCACACTCCCGTGATCTTCCCCTCTCACTGCCGAGCCCGCAGTGATCCCGGCGAGCGGTCCGTGTGTCGTCAGGCAAGGACCTCCAGCGCAGCAGGGACCGAGCGCAGCAGCACGCTCGTCACGCTGCCGCAGGAGTCACCGTCGACCTGCAACGGCATGGGGTGCGAGGCCTCGAGCACCAGCTGGCTCTGGTCGTGCAGGGCGAGCAGTCGTGGGCCTGGTGAGGGGTCGCCGGCACGCAGCATCATGCGACGCAGGTAGCGCAGGCTGGTGAGCACCGTCATGGAGCGCGGTGCGAACAGGTCGAGCCCGGTGTCGAACGAGGCGCGAGGGGAGGGGTCCAGTCGAACCGGCCCCAGGAACGTCCAAGGGGCCGTGTTCTGGATCAATGCGTAGTGCACGCCGGAGACGTCCGGGAGGCCGGGTCGGCGTACGGTCAGCGCCGCTGCGGCCCGATCGGTGCGTCCGAAGAAGTGGGTGATGGCCGTGGCCACGTACCGCCCGGGGGTTGCCACTACACCGGTGGCACGCTGGCGCTCCATCGACTCGATGATCTCGGCGTCCAGTCCGACGCCGGCGTTGAACGCGAACCAGCGCAGCTCGCCATCGTGCTGAGCCGTACCGAGTCCGATCGTGCGGGTGCGCTTGTCGCCGATCGCCTCGAGCAGCGCCCCGGTCGCCTCCACCGGGTCCGAGGGCAGCCCGAGTGCCCGGACGAACACGTTGGCGCTACCCCCGGGCACGGGCCCGAGCAGAGGTACGTCCTCCCCGGGCCCTTTCGTCAGGAGCCCGTTGACCACCTCGTTCACGGTGCCGTCACCACCAAGGGTGAAGACCGCGTCGAGCCCGGCGCTGCGGGCCTGTTCGGCGAGCTGTTCGGCGTGGCCGCGGTGTGTCGTGTGCACGACCTCGAGGTCATGGTCGCTGGCGAGGGCGTGGACGATCACCTCGCGGGTCCGGGCGCTGGTCGTGGTGGCCGCTGGGTTCACCACCAACAGAGCACGCACCCACTCAGCGTAAGCCACGGCGCCGCTAGGGTCGGGATGTGGATCCGAACCCGCCGAGTCGCCCCGGCGACGCGGCGATGATCGAGCCCGAGCCGGCCGCCGAGGCCGGGCACCGCTCGCGTGTGCTGCTGGCCACCGCGGTGGTCAGTGCCGTGGAGGCGCTCGCCGTCGCGACGTACGCGGTCACCATCGCCATCTCGGCCGCCAGCACCGGCAGCGTGGTCGCCGCCGCACCGATCGAGGTGGCTGTCTACCTGCTGTTCGCGGCCGGCATCGCGTTGGTTACCAAAGGTGTGCTGAGCCGGCGGCGGATCGCCCGCGCCCCGTACGTCCTGACCCAGCTGTTCGGTGTCATCTCGGGCTGGACCTTGGTGTCCGGTGACGGCACCGACGTCCACGTGTACGGATGGTTGGTCCTGGTCATCTCGCTGACCGGCCTGGCGCTGGTCATGAACCGCCAGGTGGGCGCGGCGCTGAGCCGCTGAGCCACGAGATCCGTCATTTCGGGGCGTCGGCGGCCAAGGCGGTCAGGGCGTCGCCGGTGAGGCGCTGGACGGTCCACTCGTCCATGGCGACGGCGCCGATCTTGCGGTAGAAACCGCGCGCCGACTCGTTCCAGTCCAGGACCCACCACTCAAGACGCTGGTAGCCCCGGTCGACGCAGACCCGGGCCAGAGCGGCCAGAAGTGATCGGCCGTAGCCGGAGCCGCGCAGGTGCGGGCGTACGAACAGGTCCTCCAGGTACAGCCCGTGAGTGCCTTTCCACGTCGAGACGTTGAGGAACCAGATCGCGCAGCCGCCCAGCTCGCGGCCGTCGTCGCCGTTGTGCTCGACCACGTGGCAGTAAGCCGCCGGGACGCCGGACGGGGTCGTCGCGACCACACCGGGCGCGTCGGCCGTTCCTCCGAACAACAGCGCGGCCAGCGCCAGTTCGGTCATCGTGGCGTGCGCGAGACTCTGCTCGTAGTCCGCGAGCTCGCGGACCAGTGCCACGATCTCCGGTACGTCGCCCGGACGTGCGGGACGGACCGTTCCCTGTGGCACGCGGACTATGCGGCCTTCTTGGTCTCCCAGAAGATGTCCGCGATTTCGTCGATCTTGGCAAGCAGCTGGTCGGCGACGGCAACGTCGAGGCTGCCCTTGGTGCCACCGGCGCCCGCGAGCTTGGTCGCCTCATTGAACAACGTGTTGAGGTTCGGGT
>JBDTDW010000062.1:0-8758 GCA_039922855.1 Candidatus Nanopelagicales bacterium
GACCAGCCACGGCCCGGCGATGTCGTGACGTGCCAGGTCACGTACGCCGCACCGCACCATCTGGTGTCCGACGTGCCGGTGTCCGCGATCCGCCGCACCCGCGCCGGGGACGCGTGGGCGGCCCGGCAGGACACGGGGTCACCGGACGGCGAGGCGCATTCGAAGGCCGGCGCGCCGGTCCTGCTCGGGCTACCGACCATGCCGGTTCTGCCGACTGCCGGTTTCTCGATCCCGCTTACCAGCGACGTCCCGGTCGAGGCGTGAGGGTCTTGTCCGGGACCGGCCGGTGATCACCGGTGTCGCGTTCTGTCCGCACCCGCCCGTGATCGTCCCGGCCGTCGCCGTGGGGGCGGCCGGGGAGCTCGACGACCTGCGAGCGGCGTGCCGGGCAGCGATACGGGACGTGATGGCCGGTTCCCCCGACCGGATCGCGCTGCTCGGGCCAGGACCTGTCACCGGCGAGTTCCCCGCCGACGCCGTCGGGTCACTGTCGGCCTACGGCGTCGACCTGCGGATCGAGCTGTCGCCCGCGCCGAGCCGCCAGACTCCCCCCGAGCCGGCACTGCCGCTGTCGCTGACCGTCGGTACGTGGCTGCTGGGGTGCGCCGGATGGCAGGGTCCGGTGACGGCGCTGGCGCTCGCTGCCGACGTGGACCTCGAGACGCTGCGGTGTCACGCGGCGACACTGGCCGCGCGGGCGCAGCGGACCGCCCTGCTGGTCATGGCGGACGCCTCGAGCACCAGGACCGAGAAGGCCCCCGGCTCCTGGCAGCCCGGTGCGCTCGCGTTCGACGACCAGGTGAGTGCCGCGCTCGCCTCGGGGGAGCCCGACCGGCTTGCCGGCGTGGACCTGGCCACAGCCCTGGAGGTCGGTGCGCAGGGCTGGCCGGCGTGGCGGGCCGCAGCCCTGGCCACGGCACCGGATCGTTGGCGGGCGCACCTGTACTACGACGACGCCCCGTACGGAGTGGGCTACCTCGTAGCGTCCTGGACCTGAGTCCATCCTCGGCAGCACCAGGGCGCCGTGCTGGCGCCGGACTGCGCCGAGCTCCCGCGTCGGAGCAGCCGTGGGCCCGTCGTTTGCACGCGGTGGCTGCTCGCTGTGGCGCCTTACTCGCCCGGAGGGACGTCCGGAGGGCTGGACTTCAGCGCGTTGACGGCCTTGTCGGTGAGCTCGTCCACCTTGTCCGTGACCGGCTTGATCTTGCCACCGGTCTTGTCGTCGACGAAGTCGGTGCCCTTGTGCACGGCGTCGGCTACCGAGTCACCGTGCTGGTCGGCAAGCCCCCCGACCGAGTCCTTCGCCTTGCCCGCGAGGTCACCGGCCTTGTCGGCGAGCTCCTCGGCCGTGTCCTTGGCCTTGTCGAAGATTCCCATGCTGCGCTCCGAGGCTCGTGGGGGAGTCGAACTGGTCCCACGCTAGGGGAGGATGGCGTCCGTGCCCAAACGCGAGCCGGCGCCCGGACCGGGTGAGGCTACCGACGCCTCGAGCCCGGCCCCGAGTCGCTCCGGTGGCGGCGAGGGCGGTCCGGACGTCGTGGCGATCGTGGGTCCGACGGCAGCCGGCAAGTCCGAGCTCGCCATCGCGGTCGCCCGTGCGGTCGGCGGGCAGGTCGTCAACGCCGACTCCATGCAGCTCTACCGCGGCATGGACATCGGCACCGCCAAGCTGGGTGCGGCGGACCGCGACGGCGTGACGCACCACCTGCTCGACGTCTGGGACGTGCGACGAACGGCCAGCGTGGCGCACTACCAGCAACAGGCGCGAACCGTCATCGACCGACTTCGGGCCGAGGGCATCACCGCGGTGCTGGTGGGTGGGTCAGGCCTGTACGTACGGGCCGTACTCGATGACCTGCAGTTCCCCGGCACCGACCCCGATGTGCGGGACCGGCTCGAGGCCGAGCTTGCTCGCTCCGGGTCGCAAGTGATGCACGCCCGACTCGCGGTGCTAGCTCCGACGGCGGCGATGTCCATCTCCCCGATGAACGGTCGCCGGGTAGTACGCGCCCTCGAGGTCGTCGAGCTCACCGGATCGTTCACCGCCACCTTGCCCGAGCTGGCCCCGGTCTACCCCGCGGTACGCATCGGGCTGGACGTACCCAGGCCCGTGCTCGACCTGCGCATCGGCGACCGAGTCGACCGGATGTGGCGACTCGGCTTCGTGGACGAGGTACGTCGACTGGCGTCGGCGCACGGGCTGCGGGAGGGCATGACGGCTTCGCGGGCCCTGGGCTACGCGCAGGTCCTGCGCCTGCTCGAGGGCACCTGCAGCGAGGACCACGCCAGGGCCGAGACCGCCCGGCTCACCCGCCGCCTCGCCCGCCGCCAGGACACCTGGTTCCGCCGCGAGCCCGTGCACTGGCTGGCCCACGACGCCCCCGACCTGCTGCCGCGCGCCCTCGCCCTGCTGGGATGAAGGTGCTCCGATGGCGGGCCCAGCACCTTCCCGAATCCGCCCCCATCAGCGATCAGTAAAGGCAACAAACGGATTCCGATGACACCGGTCGCGCCGGCCACAACGATTCGCATGGTAGGACTCTAGAGTCGGGTGGATCCGCACGGTGATCCGGCACAGTGAACTCTAAGAACTCTCTGCAATGCTGCGCATTTGCTACGAAACATGTTGCACACCAGGGGTATCAGCGCTGTCGATACCATTCTGTTCCGAATACCATGCGGTACAGCGGCTTTGGGAACCGTAAGAAGGCAGCGAGCGTACGGTCACCACCACCGTCCACAGATGCCTGCGAGGCGTGTGCGGCCATCGCGGCTCGCTTGGCGGCCAGCTGATGGCGCACGTCGACGCGATGAGTGATGTCCGCGCTCGCGGTGAATGCGTGCTCGAAGGCTGTCGGGTCGAACTCCGGTGGGAAGTCATAGAACCTGCTGGCCAGACGGATTCCCCGCAGCAGCAGGTCGCGCGGCACGGTCGCCTCGAAGACCTTCCGGGTGCCGGCCCTCTGCGCCGCCGCGACAGCCACGTCGTGGCAGCGCACGTGGTCGGGGTGGCCGTAGCCTCCATTGCTGTCGTACGTCACGAGTACGTCGGCGCGCTCCTCGTCGAGCACCTCGCGCAGCTGTTCGGCTGCGTCGGGCGTTTGGACAGAGCACAGGGTCGCGGGCTCGCCGGGGCTGGTCTTACGGTCACCGTACAAACCGGAATCGCCGTATCCGAGCCAGATCGTGCGTGCTACGCCGAGCGCGTCGGCGCTCCCGGCGAGCTCGCGGGAACGCACGTAGGCCAGATCGGAATACGTCGATGCGGCCAGGCCCGCTGCACCGTCAGTCGCGACGACGAGGACGACCCGCTGTCCTTCGGCGGCCGCCCGCGCCATGGTGCCGGCGGTCAGCAGTGCCTCGTCGTCCGGGTGCGCATGAAAGAACACCAACGTCGCCACGGCCATCACCGTAGGCGATTCGAACGGATGATCTCCAATGGAGATCATCCAACGACCTCACCCGGCGGCCCCGTTAGGGTCGGGGCCGTGCGAATCGTCCACGTCAGTGACTGCTACGCGCCGCGGTTGGGGGGGATCGAGACCCAGGTACGCGCGCTGGCGATGCGGCAGGCACGAGCCGGCCACGACGTGCACGTCATCACGGCGACCGCTTCCCAGTCCGGCTCCATCGCCGCCCGCAGCGGCACCGAGCTGCTCGAGGGCGTACGAGTCCACCGACTTGTGGCCCACCTGCCGTTCGACCTGCCGGTGCACCCCCGGGTCGTGCCCGAGGTGCGCAACCTGCTCTGCGCGGGCGGAGCCGCCGGGGGCGCGGATGCCGTCCATGTGCACGGGGGAGTGGTCTCACCGTTCGCGTATCCGGCCGCCCAGGTCGGCGCTGCGCTGGGGCTGCCCACCGTTGTCACGATCCACGGGGTCTGGGGCCCGCTGATGGGCCCGGCAGCCGCGCTCGCCGACCGACTCATCAGCTGGTCGCGCTGGGGCGTGCTCATCACCGCGGTCAGCGATGCCGCGGCGGATCCGATCCGCGCCGTGGTGCCTGGCCTGGACGTACGGATCGTGCCCAATGGCATCGATGTCGAGGCCTGGCAGATCCAGCACGTCACGGGCGAAGATGGTGTCATCAGAATGCTGTCGGTGATGCGGCTGGCACCACGAAAGCGCGGAATCCCATTGCTACGCGTGGTATCCGCGGCACAGGCCCGGCTGGGCACCCGTCGCCTGGAGCTGCGCATCCTCGGCGACGGACCGGCCCGGCAGCTGCTTGTGACGTACGCCGGTCGCCTCGGCGTCGCCGACCAGGTGCAGCTGCTCGGACGGGTTTCGCCGGACCAGGTGCGCGAGGAGCTCGCCCGGGCGGACGTGTTTCTGGCACCGTCGCGGCGAGAGTCGTTCGGCATCGCCGCGCTCGAGGCTCGTACCGCGGGGGTCCCGGTCATCGCCTACGACGGCACCGGGGTCACCTCGTTCGTCCGTGACGGCGTCGAGGGCCTGCTCGCCGCCGACGACGGCCAGCTCGCGGACGCGGTCGTACGCATCAGCCTCGATGACGCACTCCGCGCACGGATCGCCCACCACAACCGCAGCACGGCTCCCGAGCAGGGCTGGTCCAGCGTCCTGCCTCTCATCGAGCAGTTGTACGCCCTCGCCGCCACAGGACATGCCACCACTTGAAACGCTCGACCGCAGCAGGACGGGTCGGCGTACCGAGGGGAACGTCACCGGATGGGTGGGTCTGGGACTTCGCACGGGCGGCGTAGCGAGCGGCACGTCGCAGCGGAAGGAGAGGCTCCGACCGATATCGTCACGCTTGTGACTGTGGGCGTGGCCTTCCGAAAGGGGCATGGCACCGGGAACGACTTCGTGCTGCTGCCCGACGCCGAGTTCGACCCGACCCCGGAGCAGGTGCGCCGCCTGACCGATCGCCGCCACGGGATCGGGGGCGACGGGGTCCTGCGCGTAGTCCGTACCGTTGATGCGACCGAGCCCGAGGTGCAGGCCCAGGCGGAGCGAGCGACGTGGTTCATGGACTATCGCAACGCCGACGGCAGCCTGGCGCAGATGTGCGGCAACGGGGCCCGGCTCTTCGCACGTCACCTCGTCGACAGCGGGCTGGAAGCGTCCGGCGACTTCGTGATCGCGACGCGGGGTGGCGCCCGAGCCGTCCGCGTCCCGGAGTCCGGCGACGTCGAGGTCGAGATGGGCAAGGCCTCGTTCAGCCGGAGCACCGAGGTGCCGCAGGTCCGCGTCGGCGACCAGACCTGGCCCACCGTCGCGGTCTTCCTGCCCAACCCGCACGCCGTCACGTTCGTGGACGACCTCGCCGAGGCGGGCCCCCTGATCGAGCCGCCGCAGGTCGAGCCCCCCGAAGCGTTCCCGGACGGCGTCAACGTCGAGTTCGTTGTCACGAAAGGCCCCATGTACGTCGCGATGCGCGTGCACGAGCGCGGCGTCGGCGAGACCCAGTCGTGCGGTACCGGTGCCGCCGCCGTCATGTTCGCCGCCGCGATCCGGGACGCGGCACCCACCGAGGTGACCTACGCCGTCGACGTACCCGGGGGCCGGGTCTGGGTCCGCCGGGACCGTGACAGCGTCCTCACCCTGATCGGACCGGTCCAGTTCGTGGCCGAGGGGACCATCGCCGAATCACTGCTCGCCGACTGAGCCGAGCGCTTCGCCCAGGAGCCGACTGAGCGCCGAGCGCTCGCCCACCCCCGCGCCGCTTGCACGCCGACTTACCGCGCGTCCTCCACGATGGGTAGGCGGATCGTGAGGTGCGCAGCCCGGCACCCCTGCGTGGGGCCGGCCAACAGCTGCCCGGCACCTCACAGATCGCCTACCGATCAGCAGTGCCCGGCTGCCGGATCCGGTGCACGCGGCGAGAACCGGCTCGCGGGTAGCAGCGGTGCCGTGGGAGCCTGGAGCCACGATGAGCGATCCCGACGAGCCGTACCAGCCCGAGCCGGACGACGGCGCGCCGTGGGGCAGCCTCGCCGAGCCCACGACCGGCGAGCGCGACCTCGCCGACCGCGCCGCCCTTCGCCGCATCGGGGGCCTTTCCACCGAGCTGGCCGATGTCACCGAGGTCGAGTATCGGCAGATCCGGCTGGAACGGGTCGTGCTCGTCGGTGTCTGGACCGACGGCACCGTCGAGGACGCCGAGCGCAGCCTGGCTGAGCTGGCCCGGCTCTCCGAGACCGCCGGCTCGATCGTGCTCGACGCGCTCGTGCAGCGCCGCGACAAGCCCGATCCCGCGACGTACATCGGGTCGGGCAAGGCGCAGGAGCTGCGCGATGTCGTCGTGGCGACCGGGGCTGACACCGTCATCCTCGACGGGGAGCTCACACCGGGTCAGCTGCGCCAGCTCGAGCAGGTCACGAAGGTCAAGGTCGTGGACCGCACGTGGCTGATCCTCGGCATCTTCGCCCAGCACGCCCGAAGCCGCGAGGGCAAGGCGCAGGTGCAGCTCGCGCAGATGCAGTACATGCTGCCGCGCCTGCGGGGTTGGGGTGAGGCGCTGTCGCGACAGGCCGGTGGCCGGGTCGCCGGTGGTGGCGGCATCGGGACGCGCGGTCCCGGTGAGACCAAGCTGGAGACCGACCGGCGACGCATCAACCGCGCCATGGCCAAGCTGCGGCGCGAGATCAAGGACATGGGGACGGCGCGGAGGACCCAGCGCGCCGACCGGCACCGCCACCGCGTGCCCAGCGTCGTCATCGCCGGCTACACCAACGCCGGGAAGTCCAGCATCCTCAACCAGATAACCGGCGCCGGCGTCCTGGTCGAGGATGCGCTGTTCGCGACGTTGGACCCGACCGTACGCAAGGCTCAGTCCCCGTCGGGTCTGGCGTTCACGGTCACCGACACCGTCGGATTCGTACGTCACCTCCCGCACCAGCTCGTTGAGGCGTTCCGGTCCACGCTGGAGGAGGTCGGGGATGCCGACCTGCTGCTGCACGTCGTCGACGCTTCCGACGCTGATCCGGAGGCGCAACTGACGGCCGTACGCACCGTCCTTGCCGACGTCGAGGCCTCCCACGTCCCGGAGCTTGTGGTCATCAACAAGTCCGACATCGCCGACCCGCTCGTCGTCGCGAGGCTGCTGCGCCGCGAGCCGCACTCCGTCGTGGTGTCGGCCCGCTCCGGCTCCGGCATCGACGAGCTGTTGGTCGCCATCGAGTCCGAGCTGCCCCGCCCCAGCGTCGACGTGGACGTCCTGGTGCCCTACGACCGTGGCGACCTTGTCGCGCGTGTCCACCGCGACGGTGACGTGCTGCGCCGCGAGGACGTCGCCGAGGGCACACGACTGGTGGCGCGGGTCAGCCCCGAGCTCGCCGCACTCCTCACGCAGTAGTTGCTGGCTCGCACACCCACGGCGACGGGACGTTGCCGGACCGGAGGCCAGCTCAGTTCGCGGCCACCGGAGCACCCGGATCCGCGGAAGGCTGGCCACCGGAGAACTGTTGGCGCAGCTTGTACTTGAGCACCTTGCCACCAACGGTCTCCGGTAGTGCATCGACGAACACGACGCTCTTGGGTGACTCGAACCCTGCCAGTCGATCCCGGCAGAAGGCCAACAGCTCGGCCTCGCTGGTCTGCACCCCCTCCTTTCGTACGACCACCGCGGTCACCGCCTCCCCCCATCGTTCGTGCGCAACGCCGATGACCGCCGCCCGCGCCACGGCGGGGTGCTGTGTCAGCACCGACTCGACCCGCAGGCTCGACACGTTCTCACCGCCGGTCTTCACGATGTCCTTGTAGCGGTCCACCATGATCCGCAGTCCCTGCTCGTCGTACATGCAGCTGTCACCGGAATGGAACCAGCCGTAGCGGAACGCCTCCGCGGTCGCGGCCTCATCGAGGTAGTACCCGGCCGTCACCGTGGGGGAGCGGTACACGGCTTCACCGGGGATGCCGGGCCGGCCCTCGAGGGAGTTGCCCTCGGAGTCCATGAGGACCGAGCTGAGCAGGGGGTTGGGAACGCCGACATAGTTCTGTTGCGGCGCCGTGCGCCGGTAGGTCTCGGGCCACCTGTCGGGCCAGAACCTGTGGCAGGTGATCGCCTCGGTCTGCCCGAAGATCTCCACGACCACCAGGTCATCACCGCACAGTTGTTGCAGTGTCGCGAGGGTTCCCGGGGGCAGCGCCGCCCAGCCGTAGACGATCACCTTCAGGCACCGTGGGTCGTACGCCAGCCGGTCGCTGCGCAGCACCTCGGCCAGCGCGTTCACCATGGCTGGTGACCCACCCCACAGCGCCGTTATCCGTTCCCGGCTGATGGCCTCGGCCATGGGTACCGCCGCCGGGCTACGTCCGATCACCAGGGTGCCCCCGGAAAGGAACGCCGGGAACGTGAACACCTGGTCCGCCACGTGATAGATGATCGGCAGGAACGTCGCAAGCCTCAGGTCGCACTCCAGCCGGATGCCACGGGTCAGCGTGAGCGCAAAGCTGTATGCCGCAAGCGTGCTGCACTGGTGGGACACCATCGCACCCTTGGGCAGTGCGGTGGTGCCTGAGGTGAACAGGATCTGCCAGATGTCGTCCGCATGGATCTCGACGTCCGGCTCGGTTGTGGGGTGGCCGGCCGCGAACTCCGCGAACGTGACGCTGCCCTCCACTGCCCCGCCCCCGATGGGGATCGTCACTGCGGGCCGCACGCCGCTGGCCGTGAACGGTTCGCGCGCTCGCGGCCAGAGCTCGGCGTCCACCAGGGCGAAGCGAGGCTTGGTTGTGGTGATCACGTGGCTTACGACGTCCTGCGCCAGCCCCGGGTTCATGGGGACTGCGACGAG